>VSNB01000254.1:0-3558 GCA_009774055.1 Clostridiales bacterium | reverse complement strand
CGACTTCTCTCATAACCCCCGTTTATCCCATCGATAAATCCCCCAACCCCCCGCCCGCCCGCCGGGCCGTTAACGGCGCGGCCTGCTGTTCGTCTCCTTAACTTAACGGCTCCTGCGGCGGCATGGGCCGGGCCTTGGCCCCGCTCCTGCTTTACTGCCGGATCAGTGCGATATTCTCCTTCGACAGGGAAAAATAACTGGGACGCACCACATTGCCGTCCAGGTACCGCCCTACCCACAGCGCGTAGTCCCCGTAGTCCATGGGCTCGCCGTACACGGGCGCGTAGCCGCCCTCCTCCTCGATGATGTAGTAGACGAAGCCGTCGCCGTCCTTGTCCACTTCGTCCGGGAAGGGGATCACCGACTCATCATAGGAGAGATACGTATCCCGGATGCTCTTGTCCCAGCCGTCCACGTCGGCGATCCGCACATATTTGCCCGCGTCCTCGTCATATTTGAGCAGTGTATAAGGCCAAAGCGTACTTCCCGCCACGCCCTGGTTGTGGCTCCAGCTCGCCTTGGCGCAGCCGTTGTCGTAGTAGGCCACTGCGGGGTACTCCGCCAACAGTTCTTTGCCATCCTCATCATAGACCCGCTCCACCTGTCCGGCCATGGGAGCGGCGTTGGTCTGGATGATGAGCTCGTCCCTGCCATCGCCGTTCACGTCACGGACAGCGAAGCGGTCCGCAGAAATGTCCTCCCCGCCGCCGGCCTCCTGCCGCTCCTGGATGAAGTCCAGCAGGATCTCCCGGAAGGCGGGCGTCAGGGCGAAGTATGGATACCAAGTACTCAGCCCTTCGTCCCGGACCTTAAAAACGCCGTCTCCCTGATACTCTATGGCGCAGGTGTAGAGGAGGTTGTTCTCGTGCGCGGGATCGTCCTCCGCCCGGACCGCCCCGTTGATATGCAGGAAAATCTGCCCGCTTCGGTGCATCATATAGCCGTAGTTGTCCTCGTCCAAGGCGCAGGAGAGGGATGCGTCCGGCGGCAGCGTCCGCCCCTGCTCCCTGTAGATAGCGTTCAGGTCCACCGTTACCGCGCTGTCAAGGTAGCCCACCTCGGCGGACCCCGTATCCCGGAATACTGTCAGCGTCCGGCTGGCGTTGAAATCGTCTATGACCGTCCTTGCCGCGTCAATGGGGTACGCCGTCCACTGCCGGCCATCCCACTCGCAGATCAGAAGGTCCCATACGGACACGCCGGCGCCGCTGTCGGAATTGCAGATCATTGCCAGCTCCTTTTCCCCGTCGCCGTCCAGGTCCTGGAAGTACAGCTCGGGCAGCAGCATCCGGGGCGTTATGGCCGGTCTGCCGCCGGTATCCAGCGCCTGTAGCGCTTCCCCGTACCGCAGCCAGCTTCGGTTTGTCTCCGGCTCATAATATACCGCGACGCCGTCCTCTTGCAGCTCCGACAGCAGCCAGACGTTCCCTTCCTCCTCCGGCGTTCCGGGGGATACGATGCGGGTGGGCAGCTCCTCCAGGGCGGGAAGCTCCTCCGGAGGAACCGTTATCCGCGGCTCTTCCTCCGTCCGGACAGGCTCCGCAGGGTCAGCCTCCGGCCCGTCCGGCTCCGCCGCCCCGGTGAAGGTGCAGGCCGCGAACACAATACACGCCGCCGCTACCAGCACGGCCATGACTGCCGTTGTCTGGGGGCGCTTCACCAGCAGGGCGATGCGCTCCTTTAAGGCGGACTTGCCGCCGGTCATGGTGGTGGCGCAGCAGGCCAGGTCGGCGGCGGTGGTCCGGCGGGCCACCAGGCCCACCAAGGTGCGGCCATAGTCCGCTCGGTTCTCCTCGCCCAAGAGGCGGACGGCTCCCTCGTCACAGGAGAGCTCGCAGTCCCGGCGGTTCAGGTACGCCGCCAGCCACACCAGGGGGTTGTACCAGTGGAGGGCCAGGCACACGCCCCGCAGGACCGCCCAGATGTGGTCCCCCTGGCGGAAGTGGGCGTACTCGTGGGCCAGGACGTGGGGCTTCTCGTCCTCCCCCAGCCCTGGCGTCAGGTAGATGCCGGGGCGGAACAGGCCGAAGAGGCAGGGGGTGGGGAGGACCTCCATAATAAATACCGGCCTGCCGCGATATTCTCCGTCCGGACGCCGCCCCCGGCGCAGGTCGAGAGCGAATTTCCCGTTCACCGCCGCCAGGAACAGCATGAATAGCCAGATACTCGCCTGCCACACCACACGCAGGACGTTCTGCACATCCACCAGCCGCTTCAGTCCGGCGGTATCTACCGCCTTCTGTCCCTGATCCCGGAGGGCCCGGGCCTCCTCCGCACTGGGGACGGCGACCCAGCCGTAGGCGTTGTGCAGGCGGGGCTGATTCACTTCCCACCTTCCGGCTGCGTCAGGCTCCATCTGGAAGGTGCCGTCCGGACCCGCCACAGATCGCCAGTTGCCATTCTCGTATAGGGACATATTGTCCGGCAGGGTGCTGACCAGCTGATAGCCCTCATTGACCTGTGCCGCGCGGAGGACGCTGGCGGGGCTCTCCCACAGGGACACGGGGATGACCAGACGCAGAAGGACCAGTCCCCACAGGGCGTACCGAAGGCGGGGGCTTACCCGGTCCCTGACCAGCAGGCGCAGCAGCAGGACCAGCAGGATCAACACCGAGCTGGTAACGATCCACTCAATCATGGCCTTTTTCCTCCAGCTTCCGCAGGGCCTCGTAGAGCTGGTCGATCTCCTCCCGGCTCAGCTCCTCCCGTTCCGCCATAGTGTTCACCAGCAGCCCTACGCTGCCGCCGAACACCTTCCGCAGAAAGCCCCTCGTCTCCTGGACCACCGCGTCCTCCCGGACCACGGTGGGATAGTAGAGCTTCGCCTTCCTCCCCTGCTCCCAGCGCAGCAGGCCCTTGTCCGCCATCCGGCGCACCAGGGTTTCGCCGGTGCTTCTGGTCCAGCCTGTGCGCTCCGTGAGCCGCCCGGCGATCTGGGTCATGGTCAGGGGAGACTCCTCCCACAGGCATTCGCAGACCTCCCACTCCGTGCTGGTCAGGCGCATTTTTTCATCGGTCATGCCCCGCACCTCCTTTCACATGACAATGTCATGCAAACAGCATAACACGTTTGCATGACATTGTCAAGTGAATTTACAGCGGGAGCGCGCCGTCACTGCGGAGGGAAGCGCAGGCGGACGGTCAGCATCCCCTCCCGCCAGTCCGCCGAGACGGTTCCGCCCATGCGCTCCGTCAGGTGCCGGGCGATGGACAGGCCCAGGCCCGCGCCCTGACCGCCGGATTCCACGGTGAAGTAGCGGTCGAAGAGCTTCTCCGCCAGCACCGGCGACAGGGACGGCGCAGCGTTGGAGAAGGTGAGGGTCCCGTCCTCCTCCAGGACCACCCGCAGGTCGCCGGGGCTGTACTTGGCGGCGTTGGAGAGCACGTTGCCCAGGACCCGGCTGATGGACTCCCGGTTCAGCCGGCGGACCACCTGCCGCGCCGGCAGGTCCACCTCCGGCGCGATGCCCTTGGCCGAGAGGACGCCGTACCAGGCCGCCAGGCTCTCTTCCACCGCCCGGTTGAGGCTGACGGCCTCAGCCTCCGCCTCCGCCGCCT
>VSNB01000253.1 GCA_009774055.1 Clostridiales bacterium | reverse complement strand
TCTTAAACCGTAGGTTTAAGCGCGTTTTTGCCTACTTTTGCCGCGCGGCAAAAGTAGGCGCGGAGTCCGGGGCCGCGTAGGTCCCGGGCCGATTCGAGAAATCACTCCCGTTCGCCGCCTGGAAGGCGGCGAAGATGAGATAAATAAAGGAGCAAGATAAAAAAGCGGAGCGGCCCGCAGGGCCGCAGATCAAATTCCCGTTCGCCGCCGGAGGCGGCGAAGATCAGACCAATAGAGGACCCCCATATGTTGTTTGAAACCCTGACCGCCTACCAGAAGCGGGACCCCGCCGCAAGAGGAAAATTGGAAATTTTCCTCTTGTACGCCGGCGTCCACGCCATTATCTACTATCGATTTGCCCACTGGCTCCACCGCCATCAGCTCTGTTTTCTGGCCCGATGTATTTCCCAGTGGGCCCGGTTCTGGACCGGTATCGAAATCCACCCCGGCGCATCTATCGGCAGAAGGCTGGTCATCGACCACGGCGCGGGCATCGTTATCGGCGAGACGACCGAGATCGGTGACGACGTCCTGCTCTATCAGGGCGTCACCCTTGGCGGCACCGGCAAGGATGTGGGCAAGCGCCACCCCACCCTGGGCAGCAACGTCCTGGTGGGCTCCGGCGCACGGGTCCTGGGCCCCATCACCATCCATGACAATGCCCGCATTGCCGCCGGAGCGGTGGTGCTCCAGGACGTGCCTGCCAACGCCACCGCTGTGGGCGTTCCCGCCCAGATCGTCCGCATCAACGGCGAAAAGGTCCGCCGCTACGCCGACGAGGTGGACCAGACCAACGTAGTCAACCCCACCCTGCAAAAAATCGAGGCCCTGACCCGCCGGGTGGAGGAGCTGGAAAAAAAGCTGGAAGAGGCTGAAAATAAAAATCCTGATTGAAGGAGATCATCAATATGTATCTGTACAATTCCGCTGCACACCGCAAGGAAGAGTTTGTCCCCAACCATCCCGACATCGTGAAGATGTATACCTGCGGCCCCACCGTCTACGACTTCGCCCATATCGGCAACCTGCGCTGCTACCTTATGGAGGACGTGCTGGAGAAATTCCTGCGCTACGAGGGCTACAACGTCAAGCGCGTCATGAACATCACCGACGTGGGCCACCTGTCCAGCGACGCCGACACCGGCGAGGACAAGATGCTGAAAGGGGCCAAGCGGGAGAACAAGTCCATCATGGACATCGCCCATTTCTACACCGATGCCTTTTTCTCCGACTGCGCCAAGCTGAACATCAAGCGTCCCGACGTGGTGGAGCCCGCCACCAACTGCATCCATGAGTATATCCAGCTCATCACCAAACTCCTGGACACCGGCTACGCCTACCACGCCGGCGGCAACATCTACTTTGACACCAGCAAGCTGGAGCGGTACTACGTCTTCAACGACCACGATGCCGAGGACCTTGCCGTAGGCGTCCGGGAGGGCGTGGAGGAGGACGGGAACAAGCGCAATAAGAGCGACTTCGTCCTCTGGTTCACCCAGTCCAAGTTCGAGGACCAGGCCCTCAAGTGGGATTCTCCCTGGGGCGTAGGGTACCCCGGCTGGCATATCGAGTGCTCCGCTATCTCCATGAAGCACCTGGGCGAGGACCTGGACATCCACTGCGGCGGCATCGACAACGCCTTCCCCCACCACACCAACGAGATCGCCCAGAGCGAGGCGTATCTGGGCCATAAGTGGTGCAGCTGGTGGATGCACGTGCTGCACCTAAACACGCCCACCGGCAAGATGAGCAAGAGCAAGGGGGAGAAGCTGACGCTGTCCGTGGTGGAGGGAAAGGGCTATGATCCCCTGGCCTACCGCCTCTTCTGCCTCCAGAGCCACTACCGCAAGTCTTTGGTGTTCTCCTGGGAGAACCTGGACAACGCCCAGGGGGCGTACAATAAGCTCATTGCCCGCGTTGCCGCCCTCAAGCCGGGGGACGGGGAAGAAGTGGATCAGGAGGTCTTTGCCGCCCAGAAGGAGAAATTCCGCAAGGCTCTGGGCAACGATCTGAACACCTCCCTGGGCGTCACCGCCCTCTACGACGCGTTGAAGGTCCAGGCCGGAGACGCCACTAAGCTGGCCCTCCTGGCGGACTTTGACCAGGTCCTGGGCCTGCGCCTTCTGGAGAAGGCCGCCGCCAAGCGGGAGGCGGACGCCAAGGCCCAGTCCTCCGCCTCAGCCTCCGGCGGCATCACCATCACCGGCGAGGGCGATCCCGCCATTGACGCGCTGGTCCTTCAGCGCGCCGAGGCGAAGAAGGCGAAGAATTTCGCCGAAGCCGACCGCATCCGGGATGAACTGAAGGCCCAAGGAATCGAGGTCACCGACACCAAGGACGGCGCGAGCTGGAAGCGGATATAATTGGATGGGTATGGACCGGCCGATAGGCTGCCGCTGTCATAGCCAGCATACCTAAGAAACGGTAAAGGAATCGCCCCGCTTTTCAAACGTAAATCAGGTCCGCCGGGAAACCGGCGGACCTGATTTATTCATGTCGCAGCGGATTGTCTCTCTCAATCCAGAATATAAACTGTACACTCCCGTACACCGAACTGGATGCACTCGTGGTTGGTGTCCATATAGAGGTCGATGGTGTTGCCCCGTACGCCGGTATCCTCGGCAACGGCGAAGCCGTAGACATACATCCCATCGTTGGAAACCACGTATACCTTGGTGCCCAGGGGCAGGACGCTCCGGTCCACGGCTACCACGCCTACATGGACGGTGGTGCCGGAGGCGGTGCGGGTGCCCACGCTGCCGCCGGTGGTGTAGGCGGTGCCGCGCATGGTTCGCTTGGAGCTGAAGGTGACGGTCTGGCCGTTTTCCAGGGTGATGATGCCGGAACCGTCGTCGTTGGTGGTGATATTGGAGACGACGTCGCCGTTGTTGGCGAAGTTCTCCATGGTGCCCTTTTCAATGATGGTGGGAACCGGCTCGTCGTCAATGACGTCGATGAGCTGGCGGGCGGTCCGCTGGCCGTCCTGGTAGAGGATCTCGTAGATCTCAGTATACTCGCCGTCGCGGCCCTCCTGGACCACGCGCTCCTCCCAGCGGGGCTTGCTGTCGTTGTAGCGGTAGATGGTTTCGTGTTCGGTGACGGTGGAGATATTCTCATAGAAAACGAACTCCGCGTCAATAACGACATCCACGCTGTTGTCCCCGAAGGAGACGGAAATCATCTCCAGAGGGCTGGGACGGACCTCCAGCCGCTCCAGCAGCTGGGCCAGGGTCTCCTCCTGAGAAACGGTGGTCAGGGTGCGGCCCTGATGGGTCACAGCGGCGGCAAGGCCGGGGGTCAGGGGGAGCTCGGCGCCGTTGGCCCGGGAAATCAGGCCGGCGGAGCCGTCCGTCACGAATACGTCGCCTTCCAGCTCATCCACGTGGACGGGGCCGTCGCCCGACAGCACATACATGGCATTGGCCTTGTTGGGGCCGGAGAGGCAGATGAGAGACATTGCCAGAGCGAAGAGGGCCGGTACAGCTGCGACAGCGATCAGCCGCTTCCAGGTCCAGGCGGCTTTCTTGCTTGTTTCAAACATGATACTTGTTCCTCCGTTGATTCTCAAAAAAGAATGGCGCAGGCGGCTGGGCACGCGGGCCTGCTGTGAATAGGATAGACAAAATTTCCTGTTCCCAAACAGACTGGCTACCGGTTTGTAACCTTTGTTACTTTTTTGAGAATTGCATGTAGTATAGCCGAAACCCCCGGATTTGTCAAGCACTTTTAAGGATTTTCATTGATATGGTTGACATAAAGGAACAAGAAGTGTGTTATGAAACGGAAAAAAACACCATTCTGACAGAGAAATAGTTACAGCGGCAGTTACAAAAGTTACAAGCCGGCGGCAAATGGTTACAGACAGAACAAAAGCCCTCCGCACCGGCGGAAAGCCGGAGCGGAGGGCGGCGGGGCGGGGGGATCAGAAATTGGCGTGTCCCTGCCAGCTCTGGGAGGCGGCGCAGTAGGGGACCCCCTTCACGTTGTGGAACTGGACGAATTTCAGAGAATAGAGGTCGCCGGAGATGTACCGCTCGTAATCGGGCTGATACAGGACGATGTAGTCGCTGCCCACGGTATGAAGGATGCCCTGCCAGGTGACGGGCTGATTGGGGCCGATGAGGAAGGTTGCGGCAATGAAGTAGCCCACGTTCCGGTTCAGCAGGCTGCGCAGGGAAGCCTGATAGGCGTCCTCCGCGCCGGCGGGCATATGGGTGTGGGCCATGTCCACTGGATTTTTCATCCGCTGGCTCTGCGCGGCGGCGCTGGAGACGCCCCCCAGGGCCTCTCCGCCGTTCATCCCGGGAATGGGGGCCTGGGGCGTGGGAGGGGTCTGGCCGGAAGAAGGAGGCTGGGAAGGGG
>VSNB01000252.1 GCA_009774055.1 Clostridiales bacterium | reverse complement strand
TGGGGGGCGTCTGGGGGTGCGCGGCCTGCAAACCGGCTGGCCGGGGGGTCCCCCCAACGCCCGCGGGACCTGCCGCTCCGCATTTTCCCGCCGTATCCAATTTTGTTATTGACATTTCCGCCGATTTGCGCATAATGATAGTAGCCGACAGTCATCAAAATAGACAAAGGGGGGCGGGAAACCACAGCGCGGCGGCGCCACTGCCGCCGGAAAACGGAATACCGCGGATGACAACATAAAAAGGAGAATGTTTTGATGAGAGGAAAAACGGGTTCTTACCAAAAGCTTCTGCGTACATGCCTGGCGGTAGTGGGAGGGAACATCTTTCTGGCCTTCGGCATTGCCGCCTTCGTAATCCCCCAGGGAATCATCATGGGCGGCGCCACGGGAATCGGCATCGTGCTGAGCCGCCACATACCGCTGGAAACGGCGACCATCGTCCTGATTCTCAATCTGCTGGCTCTGGTGCTGGGCGGAGTGGTGCTGGGGAAGCAGTTCCTGCTGACCACGGTGGCCAGCTCCATGCTCTACCCCCTGTTCCTTGGAATCGTCCAGCGGATTCCCGGAATCGACGCCCTGACGGACAGCATGATGCTGTCCGCGCTGTTCGGCGGCGGCATCGTCGGCATTTCCCTGGGGCTGGTCATGCGGGTGGGGGCGTCCACCGGCGGAATGGACGTGGTCAACCTGGTGCTGCATAAATGCCTGCATCTGCCGGTGTCGGTCCTGGTGTACATCACGGATATTTTCATCCTGGGGGCCCAGGCCCTGACCGCCGATCCGGAACAGATCCTCTACGGCATCGTCATGCTGGTGGTGGAGACGATAGTCCTGGACAAGGTGATGCTGCTGGGCCAGTCCCAGATTCAGATTTTCGCGATCTCCACCGAGTACGACGCCATCCGCAAGGGGATTTTGAAGGAGCTCCAGGCCGGCGCCACCATGGTGTGCATCGAAACCGGCCTGACCAACCGGCAGCAGCGGGGCGTTCTGTGCATCATTCCCCCCAGAAAGCTCTACGCCGCCCAGGAGCTGATCCACTCCATCGACCCCAACGCCTTCCTGACCGTCACCCAGATCAAGGAGGTCCGCGGCCAGGGTTTCACCACGGATCGGAAGTTCCGCAGCATAGAATAAGCGCACAGAAAGGCCCAGCGTATGCCGGCGGCATACGCTGGGCCTTTCTGTGCGCTTAGTACTCGATCCCCTTCCGGGCGGCGACGCCCTGATCGTAGGGGTGCTTGACCTTCCGCATTTCGGTGACGTAGTCCGCCGCGTCCACCAGCGCCTGGGAGGGATTCCGCCCCGTGAGAACCGCCTCCAGCTCTGCTGGCTTCCCCGCCAGCAGCTCCAGCAGCCGCGCCTCGGAAATCATCCCCGCCGTGCACGCGCTCATAGCCTCATCCAGCGCCAGCAGGTCAAAGTCCCCGCTCCGCCGGAAGGCATCCTCCAGCAGCCCGGAGTAGTAGGCCGCCGCCTCCCTCTTCTCCTCCTCCGAGAGGGTCCAGCTGAACCCGAAGGTCCTGGTCTGGGGCACGACCTCGATCCCCGGCACATGGGCCAGGGAGGCGAACTCCGCGCTTTTGCCGTCCTTGAAAAACTGCAGCAGCAGGACCTTTTTCCCGCTGCCCGCCGCCCGCAGGGCCAGTCCCAGCAGCGCGGTGGTCTTTCCCTTGCCGTCGCCGCAGTAGATATGGATTAAACCTGGCATTCTGATGTCTCCTTTTTCAATTTAACCGGAATAAACGCCTCCATCTGGGCCCAGCCCTGGGCGGCGATGACCTCCGGCGGCGTGATGATGTGGCCCATGGAGAGCCGCCCCGGCCGGATGTCCAGCTCCAGGACGTCCGACGCCTCAATATATGCCGCCGCTTCCTGGTAGAGCCGGGCGTTGGCCTCCTCATCGCCGTCGCGGTAGGTGTAGGTCACATAGCAGCCGCCCTCGCAGTCCACCGTCTCCCAGCCGCCGTCGTCCATCCCCTCACTGATGGCGTAGAGCCAGACCATGCCGCCAGCCTCCCCGTCAAAGCACAGGAAATCCCGAGGCATGAAGCTGTCCCGAGGACTGGGCGTGATGGCGGAAAAATAGTCGTTGAATTTCCCCAGCGTCCCCTCAGGGGAGAAGTCGAAGTCCTTCACCAGTCCGGAGGAAGCCGCCTGGAAGGGCGGCAGGGATACGATCCGAAAATCCATGTGCGTTATACTCCTTTTCATTCCTGCAGCAAGCAGGATTTATGCCAATCATTATATCCCCCGCACAGCCCTGCTGTCAAACCGCCGACGCTGCGTTCCAGGCAGTCCTCCCCCTCGCCTCCGTTCCCCTCACATCCAGATGGAGAACACCCGCAGCACCTTCTCCAGAACCTTTTTAAACCACGACCGCTTCTTCCACCGGGCCAGGTCCACAGCCTCGGACCGGGCCATGATACCCTCCATGTCCTTCACCACATCCCCGATCACCGGCGCGCCGTAGAACGCCGCCCCGCACTCATAGTGGAGCTGGAAGCTTCTGTAATCCATGTTGATGGTCCCCAGCAGGGCGATCTCCCCGTCGGCCACCAGGCTTTTGGTGTGCAGGAACCCCGGGGTGAACTCATAGACCTTCACCCCGTGGCGCAGCAGCGTCTCGTAGTAGGACCCCGCCACGATCTGGGTGTACTTGTGGTCCGGCACCCCCGGCAGCATCACCCGCACGTCCACGCCGCTGTCCGAGGCCATGCACAGCGCCCGGACCACGGCGTCCTCCACCGCGAAGTAGGGGGTGGTCACCCAAAGGTAGCGGTGGGCATTGGCAATGCACTGCAGGTACATGTCCTCCGCCGGGTTGTCCGGATTGTTCATGGGCCCGTCGTTGAAGGGCTGGCAGAACCCCGCCGCCTCCCGGCCCTCCAGGGGGCGGTAGTAGTCGTGCTCGCTGTGGACCCGTTCCCCCAGCATTTCCCACATGTGGATGAACTGGGCGGTAAGCCCCCAGGCCCCGGGGCCGTCCAGCAGCACGCCGCCGTCCTTCCACTCCCCGAAGCGGACCAGCAGCCCCGCGTACTCGTCCGCCACGTTGACGCCTCCGGTGTAAGCGTACTGCCCGTCCACGCACAGAATCTTCCGATGGTCCCGGTAGTTGAAGTACAGCCGGTTCACATACTGGTGGACCGGATTAAATACGCAGACCTCGATACCCTCGCTGCGCATTTTCTCGATGGTGCTTCCCCGCATCCGGGTGATGTTGCCGAAGTCGTCGAAGATGATCTTGACCTCCACTCCCCGCCTCGCCCGGTCGATGAGGACGGCCAGGATCGCGTCCCAGAGCTTTCCCTCCGCCAGGATGAAGTATTCCAGGAAGATGAACCGCTCCGCCTTTTCCATCCTGGCGATGGCGTCGTTGAAGAAGTCCGCGCCGGTGGGGAAGTAGACGGCGGCGGTGTCCCGATAGAGCAGGAAGCCCCTCCGGCTCAGCAGCCGGGAGGCCCTCTGCCAGTTGGGCAGCGCCGTCCCCAGCCGCTCCTGGGAGAGCTCGGAGCGTTTTATCTCCGCCGTCCGCCCAGCGGGGGGCCGGATGGGCAGCAGGTTCAGCCGTTTGCCCTGGACGTTGCCGCCCCAGAGGACGTAGAGGATCATCCCGCCCACGGGCAGGGCCACCACCAGCAGGGTCCAGGCCAGCTTATAGCTGGCGGAAGTGGGCTTGGACTGGATGCTGACGGCCACGCCCATAGCGATCAATTCCAAGGCGGCAAAGATCAGGAAGGCGTGGGCCTGTAAAAAATAGGTCAGCAGGACCACGGCGGCGATATTGACCAGCAGCAGGAAGAGCACCAGGGCGATTCTCAAAGAGGCGGAGATTTTTCTTTCAGTTGTCTGCTTAACGGGATGGTTTCTTTTCACGGAGGAGCTCCTTTTCTCATCTTCGCGCGCTCCGCGCGCGAACGGGATTTCATCTGCGGCCCTGCGGGCCGCTCCGCTTTTTTATCTTAATCCCTTATTTATCTCATCTTCGCGCCCTTTGGGCGCGAACGGGAGTGGTTTCTTATCGCAACCCCGGGACCTACGCGGCCCCGGACTCCGCGCCTACTTTTGCCGCGCGGCAAAAGTAGGCAAAAACGCGCTTGAACCTACGGTTCAAGACTCCCTAGATGATACACGGCCACATCGAGTGGCCGCGTATCATCTGATTGTGCATGACCCCTCGATGGGGTCATTGCACAATCGTGACGGGCAGGCGCGTGCGCGCCTTTGCCCTATACGGGGGTTAAAGGACTGTGCGGCGGGTTTGTTGGATAGGCGAAGCCACCGAATTTCTGATCCTACGGGTATCTAATCTAGTGGCTTGGCAGTTGACCAACTCCGCCTGCCGGCCTGTTAAAGGGGTAGAGTCTG
>VSNB01000251.1 GCA_009774055.1 Clostridiales bacterium | reverse complement strand
GGGACCCCATTATCATTGCCATCGCCCTGCCGAAGCATTCCCGCATGACGGTTATGGGCAAGGACCAGCTGTTCCAAATCCCTATACTGGGCTTTTTACTGCGGAAGCTGGGGATTATTTCCGTCAAGCGCGGGGGGAACGATCTGACCGCAATCAAGACCTCCATGAAGGTTCTCAGCGGCGGCAACCGCCTGCTGGTGTTCCCCGAGGGGACCCGAGTGGACGGGCAGGGGGACGCGGAGGCCAAGGGCGGCGTGACCATGATGGCTGTTCGCACAGGCGTTCCTATGGTTCCCGTATACTGCGGCGGCAAGCATAAGTTTTTACGGAAGACCACCATTGTTTTTGGGGAGCCCTACGTCCCTGTAATCGCCGGACGACGGCCCACGCCGGATGAAAACCGGGCGATTGCCCAGGAAATTATGGACCGGATCTATTCCCTCAGCGAGGTGAGCGGATGGAAGTGATCCAGGCGAAGAGCGCCGGCTTCTGCTTTGGCGTGGCCCGGGCGGTGAAAATGGCCCAGGAGCTGGCGAAGACGGCGGAGCGGCCCCGGATGCTGGGCAGTGTGATCCACAACGGCCACGTCACCGCGGAGCTGGAGCGGCAGGGGATGAGGACGATTGAGAATCCACGGGAGGCCCGGCCTGGGGACAGCGTCCTGCTCCGGGCCCCTGGGGGGGGGCGGGAGGTCTACCGGCTGCTGGAGGAACAGGGGGCGCGCGTGGTGGACGCCGCCTGCCCCAGGATTACCCATATGCAGCGCATTGTGGAGGAGGCAGAACGGGAGGGGCGGCAGCCGGTGATGATTGGCGATCCCGACCACCCGGAGGTTCGGGGAATCGGGGGCTGGTGCGGCAGTCTGCTGGTATTTTCAGGGCCGGAAGAGGCTGCCAGATGGGCGGAAAGTCCCGCTGCGGCAGGCGTGAAGGGCCTCACCATTGTCTCCCAGACCACTTTGCGGCGAAAAGTGTGGGAAGATTCTTTAAAAATTCTAAAAAAACAGTGTACAAATCTGAAAATCTTTGATACAATATGTGATGCTACGCATACGCGCCAATCCGAGGCGGCTCAATTGGCCTCTCAGGTGGACGCTATGGTGGTGGTTGGTGATCCCAAAAGCGCTAATACGGCGCATTTGACAGAGATCTGCCGGCAGGGCTGCGGGCGCGTTTTTCAGATCGAAAGCGCGGACGAGCTGTCGCTGGCGGAGCTGGCTGGGTGCGTTCGGGTTGGTTTGACGGCGGGGGCCTCCACGCCTGCGAGCATCATAAAGGAGGTCAAAAAGACGATGAGCGAAGAAAAAATCCAGAGCGAGGGCATGGAAAATTTTGAAGAATTGGTAGAGCAGTATACCAATACATTAAATACAGGAGATAAGGTAACCGGCGTAGTTATCGCCATTACCCCCACGGAAGTCCACGTGGATCTGGGTTGCAAGCAAGCCGGCTACATTCCTGTAGACCAGCTGTCGGATGATCCCTCGGTGAAGCCCGAGGACGTGGTGAAGATCGGCGACGAGATGGAGCTGTTCGTCATCCGCGTCAACGACGTGGAGGGCTACGCCACGCTGTCCAAGAAGAAGGTGGATGCCAACAAGGCCTGGGAAAACATTGAAGAGGCCTGCGAGAGCAAGGAAGTCATGGAAGGCTTCGTCACCGAGGAGAACAAGGGCGGCGTAGTCGTGTCCGTCAGAGGCGTACGGGTGTTTGTGCCCGCTTCCCAGTCCGGCCTGCCCCGTGACGCCGCTATGACCGCGCTGGTCAAGCAGCGGGTGAAGGTGCGCATTACCGAGGTCAACCGCGCCCGCCGCCGGGTGGTGGGCTCCATCAAGGCCGTGCAGCAGGAGGCCCGCGCCGCCGCCGCCGCCGAGGTATGGGCCAACATCGAGGTGGGCAAGCGTTACACCGGTACCGTGAAGAGCATGACCAGCTACGGCGTGTTCGTGGACATCGGCGGTGTGGACGGTATGGTACATATCACCGACCTGAGCTGGTCCCGCATCAAGCACCCCAACGAGGTGGTTTCCATCGGCGAAACCCTGGAGGTGTATGTCATTTCCTTCGATCCCGAGAAGAAGAAGATCTCTCTGGGCGTGAAGGACCGTTCCACCAATCCCTGGCAGGTGTTCATGGACACCTACAAGGTGGGCGACGTAGCCAATGTGCGCATTGTGAAGCTGATGACCTTCGGCGCTTTCGCCGAGGTGGTGCCCGGCGTGGACGGCCTGATCCATATCTCCCAGATTGCCGATCACCGGATTGAGAAGCCCGGCGACGAGCTGAGCGAGGGCCAGATGGTGGATGCCAAGGTCACCGCCGTGGACGAGGAGAAGCAGAAGATTTCCCTGTCCATCCGCGCCCTGCTGGCTCCCACCCCCGCTCCCGCTGAGGAGGAAGAGGCGTAAGCCGCTTCTTGGGAAACCGAATACAGACAGCCAAAAGGGCTTGCCGTCCGCGATGCGGAGGGCAAGCCCTTTTTTATACCGTCTTGGCAAGCCCGTTTTGTCGGATGTCGTCCAATTCTTCCGCCGATAAACACCCCGATTCATAGAGCCGTAAGTATTCCTTGGATACGTCGGAATCGAAAATCAGAATATCGTCCGAGTTAATGGTGACGTCTACACCACTGCGGTAAAGCCGGCCGATGGGATGGCTCGACAGGGAGGGGACCCTCCCCAGCAGTACATTGCTTCTGGGAGTGATATTCAAGCGAATGCGGTGGTCAGCCAAAAAGCGAACGACAGTTTCATCCTGGACGGCGGAGATCCCATGCTGGACCTCATCCAGCTCCAATTCCTCCACGGCCCTTCGCACATCGTCCGCGGTTCCCCACTCGCCCACATGCGCCTTCAAGCGCAGGCCCTCTGCTTTTGCCCTGCGATAAATGGATTTGAAGTTCTCAATCGGCTGCGCCAATTCGTTTCCATACAGATCTATCGAATAGAACGCCTTGTGTCCCCAAAAGTGCGACAAACAGTCCTCCAGGTACCCGATGGGGCAGTGCCGCGAAAGGCCGATCTGCAGCCGCAGTTCCGTATGGGGCGCGATTTCTTTCTGGGTCGTGGTGAACGCTCCGACCAGTTCGTCCACGTCATGATGAAAGAATTCCCCAAGGCCCCATACATCCTCACCGATTTCCAGCACGGCGACGCCGTCGTCTCTTGCCTGCCGAAAGGCTGCCCGAATGAGAAGTCTTCTCATTTCCGGCGTGTAGAAGCGTTCCCCGTGGTTTTCCCGATTCCATGCATGCATTTCGTCCATTGACGACAGGGGGCGCTTGACAGGCTCTATTTTTATGCCGGTCATTTGCCGCAGGTATTGCCGGCTGCCGCCCAGTACAAAATGGTTGTGCAGGTCGGATTTTGGACAAGCTCTGATTTTCTCCAGATTTCCTTGCTTCAGTGCGCTTACGAATTCGTTCATAGGTTAAGGACTCCCGTTTATCGCGTGTTATACGTCCCGGTTATATATCTTCTCCACATGCTCCCGGCCCCGCCAGATAAACAGGCAGGCCGCGCCCAGTAAGAGAAGGCTGGCTGCAGCGATGATACCCCGCTCCGGCAGAAGCTCTCCCAGCACGCCGATGACCAGGCTTCCGACAACGCTGCCGATGAAGGTGATCATCTGAAAAATGCCGTTGAACCGCGCCCGCCGGTTGTCCGGCACATAGGACTGGGTCGCCACGGAACGGATGGTGTAGGAGGTGACGCCCAGAACGCCTTCCAGGAAGAACCATACCGCCATCAGAGGTACCGGCAGGAACAGCAGCGTTCCGGACAGGAGACTGGTTGTGACATACACAAAAAACGCAACCAGAAACCTCCGCTCCCTGGGAATGCGCAGCTTATACTGGACCAGTCCGCCCAGGAAGCGGCCCGCCACAGTAAAATTGGACAGGACGGCGAACAGCGCCGCCGCCGTGACCGGCCAGGCCGCGAACCGATCCGCGTGGTTCAGGAAGAAGGGAAGGCGAAGCTGTTCCGCGCTTCCGGAGAAGTTCAGAACCATAAAATATAGGGCGATCAGTAGCAGGCCCCGCTCTTCCCGGATATAGTCCATTCCCTCCCGCAAGTCCTGGCGGAACTGCATAAAGCCGCTTTGGGCGGGCTGCAGCGGGACCTGCTCCAGATGGGGTTCCCGGCAGCGGACCGTGATCTCGAAGCAGGCGGCGGCCAGGAAGCTGACGGCGTTGAAGGCGAACAGCGCCGCCGCGCCGCCCGTCCCGTAGTAGATCACCGCCGCCAGGGGAGAGGCCAGGTCCGCCAGGTCCACCAGCATGCCGGAAATAGAGTACGCCTTCTGGAAGTTCCCCTCGGTGATGAGGTTGGGGTAAAAGCTGTCGTAGGCCACCACATAAACGCCGTCAATGGCCCCCGTCAGAAAGCTGACCGCA
>VSNB01000250.1 GCA_009774055.1 Clostridiales bacterium | reverse complement strand
CTCAGCTCCTGCCTGTTTTTCCTTATTATCTACCTGGAGGTCGTTCTTGTCAAAAGTTTTTAAACAGGCTCTAAGACCGCCACTTCAAATCGTTATGTTGTCCTTCCCGCCGAAACTATGCAGCTTCTACGAAAGTACCGGGCATGGCAGAACGAGGAGCGGCTGCGCCTGGGGGAGTATTACCAGTACCAGGGATTCTTGTTCACCCAAGAGAACGGGAATCCGATGCACCCGGACAGCATCACGTCATGGCTTACCAAATTCTCGAAGCGTCATGGCCTGCCGCACATCAACGTCCACGCTTTCCGGCATACAATGGCCTCCATGCTTTACTTCAACGGGGTAGACAGTGTGTCGATCTCAAAGAGACTGGGCCACGCCCAAGTCAGCACTACCGCCGACATTTACGCCCATGTCATAGCGGAGGCGGATCAGAAGAACGCCGACATCCTGGCGGACATCTTTCTCAAGAAGGATGCAGCGCAGGGAGCGAGTTGAATTAAAGTTGAATTTTCGGCGGGACGGCAAAATTGAATTAGTCGAAAAAGCACAAAAAAACCGCTGATTCCATCAAGAATCAGCGGTTTTCTTGGCACGCCGTGAGGGATTCGAACCCCCGGCCTTCTGGTCCGTAGCCAGACGCTCTATCCAGCTGAGCTAACGGCGCGTGTGTCGCCATGCGACTTTGATACTTTACCATATCCTGCAGAGAAATGCAAGAGGAAAATGCAAAAAGTTCAAAAAATTTTTGCGCGCCTCACGCCGGGGGGCAGCGTGCTTTTTCGGGAACGCTGAAAATAGTTTTCAGAATCGTACCTTTTATGCTTGACAGAATGCCGGTGGAGCGAGTATTATTGAATAGGATTTTTGTCGGCGGATAAAAAGGGGTATCCGCCGATTATTTCCGCATCCGGCCCCCGGTCGGACAAGCACAAACCCCCATGCCATAAAGCAAGGAAAAAGGAAGGAACAGGAGGAAATTTGTCATCATGCCTATGACATGGCAGCAGATCGTGGTTACCTTAGTGATCGCGGTCGTGGTGGCGGCCATTTCCTTCTTTCTCGGCATCACCTATCGGAAGACAGTAGCGGAAAAGGAGATCTCCAGCGCGGAGGAAGAGGCCCGCAGGATTATCAACGAAGCCATCAAGGGCTCCGAAAGCAAGAAGCGGGAGGCTCTGCTGGAGGCCAAGGAGGAAATCCTGCGCAGCCGCACCGAATACGAGAAGGAAGAGAAGAGTCGCCGGGCCGACCTGCAGAAGCAGGAGCGCCGCCTGCAGCAAAAGGAAGAGAACCTGGACCGCAAGACCGAAAACATCGAGAAGAAGGAAGAGGCCCTGGCGGCCAAGCACGCCGCCGCCGACAAGACCCAGGAGGAAATTGACCTCGTCAAGCGCAGCCAGACCGAGATGCTCGAGCGCATCTCCGGCCTGACCGTGGAGGAGGCCAAGCAGTACCTGATTTCCCAGGTGGAGGGCGAGGTCACTCACGAGACGGCGCTGAAGATCAAGGAGATCGAAGCCCGCGCCAAGGAGGAGGCCGACCAGCGCGCCAAGGAGATCGTAGCCACCGCCATCCAGCGGTGCGCCGCTGACCATGCGTCCGAAATCACCGTCAGTGTGGTTCCCCTGCCCAATGACGAGATGAAGGGCCGCATCATCGGCCGGGAGGGCCGCAATATCCGCACCATTGAGACGCTCACCGGTGTGGACCTCATCATCGACGACACGCCGGAGGCTATCACCGTGTCCTGCTTCGAGCCGGTCCGCCGTGAGGTGGCCCGGGTAGCCTTGGAGAAGCTCATCGCCGACGGGCGCATCCACCCCACCCACATCGAGGAAATGGTGGAGAAGGCCAAGCGGGAGGTGGACGCCGTCATTAAGAGCGAGGGCGAGCGCGCCGCATTCGAAACCGGCGTCCGGGGCCTGCACCCGGAGGTCATCCGGATGCTGGGCCGCCTCCACTACCGCACCAGCTACGGTCAGAACGTCCTCCAGCACTCCATCGAGGTCAGCCACATCGCCGGCCTCATGGCCTCGGAGCTGGGCCTGGACGTCCACGCCGCCAAGCGTGCGGGCCTGCTCCACGACATCGGCAAGGCCCTGGACCACGAGTATGAGGGCACCCACGTCATGCTGGGCGTGGAGTTCTGCAAGAAGTACAAGGAGCGGGACGACATCCTCAACGCCATCCAGGCCCACCACGGCGACGTGGAGTGCAAGACCCTGATGGCCTGTCTGGTCCAGGCGGCGGACGCGGTAAGCGCGGCCCGTCCCGGCGCCCGGCGGGAGAATCTGGAGAACTATATCAAGCGTCTGGAGAAACTGGAGGAGATCACCGGGACCTATCCCGGCGTGGAGAAGAGCTACGCCATCCAGGCGGGCCGGGAGGTCCGCGTCATGGTCCGTCCCGAGGCCGTCAGCGAGGACCAGATGGTGATTCTCGCCCGGGACCTGGCCAAGAAGATCGAGAGCGAGCTGGAATACCCCGGACAGATCAAGGTGCATGTCATCCGGGAAACCAAGGTCGTCGAATACGCGAAATAAACTTAGAACCGCCGCCCTTTCCGGGGCGGCGGTCTTTTCGCGCCCTCCCGTCCGGCGGCGAGTGGAGAAAAGCCCGCGCCGGCTCTTCCCTTTTCCTTCCTCTTGTGCTATACTGTCTCTCGTGGATGAACTCCACTATTTCACCCCGCCGGCACGGCGGGAAGAAAGGAAAAACGATGAAATTTACAGAAATGCCTTACACCCGGCCTGATCTGGAGAAGATCAAAGCGGATTCCACCCGGCTGCTGGAGCGGATTCAGTCCGCCTCCTCCGCCCAGGAGCAGATCGATGCCTACCTGGCCTACGAGGAGCTCGGCAAGGAGATCGGCACCAACTTCTCCCTGGCCTACGCCCGCCATACCATCGACACCCGGGACGAGTTCTATGAGAAGGAGAGCGACTACCTGGACGAGATCGGCCCCGCCCTCCAGGAAATGGGCCAGAAGATCGACCTGGCCCTGCTGGGATCGAAGTTCCGCCCCCAGCTGGAGGAGCGGTTCGGGACGCTGCTGTTCACCAACCTGGAGATCTCCGTGCGGTGCATGAAGCCGGAGATCATGGAGCTGATGCAGGAGGAGAACAAGCTCACCAGCGAGTACCAGAAGCTCTATGCCTCCGCTATGGTGGAGTGGCGGGGCGAAACCCTCCCTCTGCCCAAGCTGGGACCCTTCCTGCAGGACCCCGACCGGGCCGTGCGCAAGGCCGCTTACGAGGTCCGTGGCCGGTGGTTCGAGGAGCGCCGGGAGCAGCTGGACGAGCTCTATGACAAGCTGGTGAAGAACCGCACCGCCCAGGGCCGCGCCATGGGCTATGAGAACTATATCCCCCTGGGCTACGACCGCCTGGGCCGCAACTGCTGGGGCCCCAAGGAGTGCGCCGCCTTCCGCGGCCAGATCGCCGCGGACCTGGTGCCTGTGGTGGCCCGGGTGAAGGATGACCAGGCCAAGCGCATCGGCGTGGACAGCCTGAAGATCTACGACGACCTTCTCCTGTTCCCCGACGGCAACGCCAAGCCCCAGGGCTCCCCCGACGACATCCTGGCCGCCGGCAAGGAGATGTACCACGAGCTCAGCCCCGAGACGAAGGAGTTCATTGACTTCCTCTACGACGGCGAGCTGCTGGACGTGCTCAGCAAGGAGGGCAAGGCCCCCGGCGGCTACTGCACCTCCTTCGACCTGTACAAGGCGCCCTTCATCTTCTCCAACTTCAACGGCACCAGCGGCGACGTGGACGTGCTGACCCACGAGGCGGGCCACGCCTTCGCCTTCTACCGCGCCGCCCGGAAAGGGTATCTCTCCTCTCTGATGAGCCCCACCATGGAGGGCTGCGAGACGCACTCCATGTCCATGGAGTTCCTGACCGCCCCCTGGCACGAGAAGTTCTTCGGTCCCGCCACCCGCAAGTATGAGATCGGCCACTGTGAGGACAGCCTGATCTTCATCCCCTACGGCTGCATGGTGGATGAATTCCAGCACATCATGTATGAGAAGCCGGAGCTGACTCCGGAGCAGCGCAACCAGACGTGGCTGGAGCTGGAGAAGAAGTACCGTCCCTGGATCGACTATGAGGATCTGCCCTCCTACAGCCGCGGCGCCCGCTGGCAGCAGCAGACCCATATTTATATGAGCCCCTTCTACTATATCGACTACTGCATGGCCCAGACCATGGCCCACCAGTTCTGGCTGGCCTCCATGACCGACCGGGAGGCGGCCTGGAAGAAGTACCTGGCCTTCGTGGACCTGGGCGGCACCAAGACCTTCGAGGACCTGGTCACCGGCGCGGGCATGAAGCTGCCCTACGAGGCTGGCTGCATCAAGGAGATCGGCGCCGCCATCTCCAAGTGGATCGACGAGAATCCCCTGTAAAAAAGCCCAGCGCGGGGCCCCCGGAGCCCATCGGTTGCCGGGGCCCCGGCGTGTCAAAAAAGTGGCTGCGCCGCTGTTTTGAGAAAAGGGATCGG
>VSNB01000025.1 GCA_009774055.1 Clostridiales bacterium | reverse complement strand
GAAGCAGGCGGCTCCCATGGATCGGGCGAAGCGTCTATTTGAGGATGTAAACGCAGACCCTACCGTCTTACACGCTGGATATCCCGGGGCAGTTGCGTTAGACGGTCCCCCTAGCAGACTCTACCCCTTTAACAGGCCGGCAGGCGGAGTTGGTTAACCGCCAAGCCACTAGATTAGATACCCGTAGGATCGGACATTCGGAGGCTTCGCCTGTCAACCAAACCCGCCGCACAGTCCTTTATCCCCCGTATAGGGCAAAGGCGCGTACGCGCCTGCCCGTCTAAGGGAGTCTTGAACCGTAGGTTCAAGCGCGTTTTTGCCTACTTTTGCCGCGCGGCAAAAGTAGGCGCGGAGTCCGGGGCCGCGCAGGTCCCGGGCCGATTCGAGAAGAATCTCCCGTTCGCCGCCCGGAGGCGGCGAAGAGAACTGCCCCTGTTAAAAAAGGGCGCACCGACGTGCGCCCTTTTTCTTATTCTACCGCTTCGTTCCGTACAAAATTCCCCAAAATCCCGTTGATAAAACGAACCACCTCCGGCGTCTCATACTTCTTAGCAATCTCAACCGCCTCGTTAATGGCCGCACCGTTGGGGATCTCCGGCATATACAAAATCTCATACATGGCCAGGCGCATGATCGCGCCCGCTACCAGGGGAATTCGCTCAAACCGCCAGCCCTTGGCATATTTCTCAATATACTGGTCCAGCTCGTAGCCGTGGGCGGCAATGCCCTTGACCAGCTTGCAGATGTACGCCTTCTGGCTGGGACCGGGCAGCTCGCCGTAAACCTCGTACTCCGGGGCCAGAGCCTCGAAATGGGGGCTGCTCAGCCGCTGCTCCAAAAGCTCGTCGGCGGTCAGTCCGGTAAAGCTCAACTCGTAGGAGAGATGCATGGCAATCTCTCTGGCTACATTTCTAATCATGGGTGATCCTTTTCTCTCTCAATCCACACACAAACCGCAGTCCTTACTGGAAGCTGACGCCGCCCACATGGACGTTCACGGCCTTCACCGCAAACCCCGTCATGGACTCGATGGCGCCGGACACGCCGCCCTGCAGCTTGCCGGCTACCTCGGGAATGGCGTAGCCATAGCGGATCATCACGTACAGGTCCACTACTGCCCCGTCCTCGTCCACAGCCAGACGCACGCCCCGGGTCCCGGACTTCTTGGCGGCCACGTTCATCAGGCCGCTGATGCCTTCCACCTCGGCGGCGGCCCCGGCGGCCAGGGAGGCCAGTACGTCCTCGGAAATATGAATGGAGCCCAGCTCTTCGGGATGGGTCATGTAATCCTTGTTCTCGCCCATAAAATCAAACACTCCTTCGGGGTATTAGTGAATTCAGCTTTTTTATTGTATCACCTTTTTCCAGAAAATACAACCAGAAATTTTAGAACCTGAGCGGCAGGGCGGTAAAAGCCCCGGCCAGACACCGTTCATCGCCTGTGAATGCAGGTTCTTATACGTCGTCAGCTTGCCGCCGATATAGTCGATGTCCTGGTCGACGCAGTCCAGCAGCCTCATACTCCAGCCCCCTTCTGCGGGGCCCGCCGCGGGAGCGGACAGGGCCCGTCCATTTTTATCGGATCGTATAGCCGCCCCGCACCAGCAGCGCGGCGCCGGAGGCGGCGGTCACCGCCCGACTGTCCGTCATCAGGTACAAGTGGTTTTTCTGAAGGGATGCGCCGCCGGAAAGGGTCCTCCCGGCAGTGGCGTCCACCAGGCCGGGAGCGGAAGCCGCAGCGCAGCTGGCCGCCCCGGAGCGCAGCAGCACCTCACAGCCCGCCTCCCCGTACAGGGTTTGTCCGGCGGAGAGGGTCACGGCGGCATACGCGCCGCCCAGCTCCGCCGACAGCGCGGCGTTGCGCTGGACAATGCGCTCGTCCACCCGCTCCATTACCTGTCCGGTAAAGGTTTCCGTGAGGTAGCTGAGGGTCACCAGGGGATCGGCCTGGGAGCCCGCGCCGCCGGAGGCGGTGGAGGCGATGGCGGTCAGCCCCGCCAAAGCCAGCAGGGCGCATAGGGTCGTGCGAATTTTTTTCCTGTTCATCGTGTTTTCCTTATGTATCCATGGTGTCCACGGGCCTGCGTCCAAACCTTCGCCCGGCCGCAGGCCCCTTGCTTTTTCCGCTGCCCGTGATTATACGAGTCTCTCGCTGTGCAGACCGAAGCTGACCGCGATGGCCGCGTCCACTCTGTCCATCAGTTCCCTGTCCACGCGCCCCATCTTTTCCCGCAGACGGCGCTTATCCAGCGTGCGGATCTGTTCCAATAATACCACAGAATCACGGGTAAGTCCATAGTTTTGCGCTGCCAATTCTATGTGGGTCGGCAGCTTCGCCTTTCCCGTCTGGCTGGTGATGGCCGCCACGATGACCGTGGGGCTGTATCGGTTCCCTGTATCGTTTTGAACGATCAGCACGGGACGGACGCCGCCCTGCTCACTCCCTACCACCGGGCTGAGGTCGGCATAATAGATGTCGCCGCGTTTTACGCTTGTATCCACAAAGTTCACACTCCGCCGGAAGAAGTGCCCGAAGCGCTCGGGCCACTATCATTCTCCCACGCCGCCGCGGATTTTATACGGCCCCCTCCGGCAAAATGCGCGGCGGGGCCGCAGGACACCGGGATTTCCTGCCCGCAGTATCCTATGCTTCCAGCTATTGGAATGTTACATTTCCGTTACCTCCCGATGGAGACGGTGGACAATAGTGTGCAATTATGGTATAGTGTGGGGGATTCACACCCTATCACTAGCGGAAAGAAAAGGAGATCCCATGAAACGTGCATTATCCCTGGTCCTCTCTCTGGCCCTGGCGCTGGCGCTGCTTCCCGCTTCAGCCCGGGCCGCGTCCAGCGCCTATGGAAGCGACGTATGGCTGCGGGACACCCCCCTGCAGGAGGGCGTAACCTACAGCGAGAACATATTCTGGAGCGGCAGCTATGACAAGCCCCGCCACGAGTACTTCTTCACCTACACCCCTGGCATCGGCGGGAACCTGCCCTCCGCCTGGGGAAATCCGACCCAGTTCCCCTCCTCCGACGCCGGTCAGCCGCCCTCCTGGGTGCTCCCCGGCCAGGACGGAGGGAATGACGCCGGCTCCAACGGCGATTCCTACGGAGACTCCTACAACGATCCCTACCAGGACCCCTACGGCGTCCTTGCAACCGGCGTGCGGCCCGTGGCCTCCTACGGCGCGTCCGTCTGCGGCCGGAGCACCGTGGGCGACGCGGTGAAGAAATACGAAAGCCAGGGCTATCGGGTGGTGGGCGCCATCAACGGCGATTTCTACGACACCTCCACCGGCTACCCCCTGGGCATCCTGGTGTCCGACGGGGAGCTGCTCTCCGGCTCCTCGGAGTATTACGCCGTAGGCTTCCGGGCCGACGGCAGCGCCGTCATGGGCTCCCCCAAGCTGTCCATCACGGCCTCCGCCACAGGCCGCAGCGCGAAGCTGGCCTCCCTCAACAAGCCCCGGGTCAGCAAGGCCGGCGTGACCATGCTCACCTACGATTACCGGGACGACCACTCCACCGGCTCCTCCGTGGCCTCCGACGGCGTGAACGTACTGGCCACCGTCGCGGGCGGCAGAGCCGCCATCGGCGGGGAGCTGTACCTGCAGGTCACCGAGGTGACAGAGGACGCCCAGGTCCGCACCCTGGCGGAAAATCAGGTGCTGCTTACCGCCGACGTCAACGGGTACACCGAGGGCGTGGCCTTCCTCCGGTCCCTGACGCCGGGGGAGGTGGTCACCATTTCCTTCACCACCCCCGACCCCAGCTGGAGCCAGGTCACCGAGGCCATCGGGGCCTACTACTCCCTGGTGGAGAACGGCGTTGCCAAAAGCGACTTCGAAGTATCCGCCGCCCCCCGCACCGCCGTGGGCGTGAAGGCCAGCGGCGAGGTAGTGTTCTACGCCCTGGACGGACGGCAGAACACGGTCAGCATGGGCGCGTCCCTGGGCGTGCTGGCCCAGCGGATGGTGGAGCTGGGCTGCGTCACGGCCCTGTGCCTGGACGGCGGCGGCTCCACTACGGCGGCGGCGGCCCTGCCGGACGCCTCCTCCGCCAAGCTGCTCAACTCCCCCAGCGACAAGGCCCAGCGGAAAGTGACCAACCATCTGGTCCTGCTGGCACCCGGCGGGGTCACCGGCGAGCCGGCGGGAGTGTACCTCTCCGCCGCCGCTCCGGCGGTGCTGGCGGGCCACACCGTGAAGCTGGCCGCCAATGTGACGGACAGCCATTACTACCCCATGAGCCTGCCTCTCACCTACTACGCCACCGCCGGCGAGGTTGTGGACGGCCTCTTTACCGCGCCCCAGCAGGGCGGGCTGGTCACCGTTACCGCCGCCTATGAGGGCTTCTCCGCTCAGCGGGACATTCTGGTGGTGAACGCTCCCAGCTCCATGTCCCTGCGGGCCGCTGACGGCGCTTCCTCCGTCAGCGTGATCGCCGGAAATACTGTGCAGATGAAGGTTTCCGCCTCCTACAACCACCGCTCCCTGGAAATTTTCCCGGAGGACGTAAACTGGTCTGTGGACCCCAAGCTGGGGACCATTGATGAGCACGGCCTCTTCACCGCCTCCAATCAGGCGGGGACTGGAACTATCACCGCCACCCGGGGCGGCGTCTGGACTGATATCCCGGTGACGGTGGAGGCCAACCACCCCTTCTCCGACCTGAAGAACCACTGGGCGGAAGCCTACATGGGCCAGCTCTACCAACAGAAGGTCCTCACCGGCGAGGCGGCAGAGGACGGAAAGCTTTACGCCTACCCCGAGCGGAGCCTCAGCCGGGCGGAGTTCTCCGTGCTGCTGGCCCGGTATCTGGGCATCGACACGGCGGAGTACGCCGGAACGGACACACCCTTCAAGGACCTCCAGGGCGTGGAGTCCTGGGCCGGCGGCGCCATCCGGGCCATGTACAGCCGGGGCATCGTCAATGGCGTGGACGCCACCCACTTCGACCCCCAGGCCCCCCTGGAAAGGGCTCAGGCGGCGGCGATGCTGGGCCGCGCCCTGGGACTGACGGAGGCCCCGGAGGAGGGAACCCCGGGTGAAGCGCCTGGAACTGAAGCGGAACCGGACGCCGGGCCGGACCTTGGCCCGGAGCCGGAGCCCGGCGGGGAGGAAGCGCCCCCCGCTGACACGGAGCTGCCGGGCTGGCTGGTGTCCAGACCCTCCGGCGGCGGAGTCGAAGTGACGAAGCATCTGCTGGCCGCCTCCGGCCTGCCCCTGGGCTTTGATGAGTATCCGGACGCGGACCGGGTGCCGGAGTACGCCCTGTCCTACTTCCGCATTCTGATAAACAAGGGCGCGCTGGACGGCCGGGACGGCAAGCTCCAGCCCTCCGCCGCCATCACCCGTGCGGAAATCTGCAAAGCCCTGGTGGTCATACGGGCAAAGTAACGGACGGTGCTGTACAGATAGTTTGAGGCAGGCCGGGGATTTTGAGTCCCCGGCCTGCCTCTTTATCTTTTTATCCGCAAGGCTCTATCGGTTTTAGGTTCAATGCAGAAGCGCGTTCCAGCAACCAGCTGCGGATTTCCTCCACATAGGGGCCCCAGCCGGTGTGGTCGGAAGCCCGCTCCATGATCTCGTGAAGCGTAATATAGCGGTCCTGTCCCATCCGCCTGACGATTTCATCCAGCCAGCCGTGGGAGTCCGTCGGAACCCGGATTCCCCTGGCGCAGATGCTCAGCTCGTGAGCGCCGTCCAGGGTCGACAGCAAGGAGTGGAGAAATTTTTCCGGCGGCGTGTTCTCCGGCAGGGTAAACTGCCGGATGACCGAGGCTGCGCGGCGCACCCTGTCCTCATGGCCCGCCTCCGTACCGGAAAGCCGCCGCTCGATCTGCCGCAGACGCTCCTCTTCCGTACGGTACCTGTCTCCGTCAAGCACAATCAGGCGTTGATCCAGGGGCGCATCATCCAGGACCAGACCGGCGGCCAGGGTGAACGCGTTTTCGATGGAACCGATATTTCGGACCTCCACACACCGGGACAGCCCCAGGCTCCTCACCGCGCAGGAGACTGCCGCCTGGGCTACGTCGTCCTCCACGTATATCATCAGCGGCTTGTCCAGCTCCCGGCTCAGATCATAGACGATATCCGGTGTGATATGATCGTAAACCAGGGTTTTTTCCCGGGTATGGTACAGATATCGGATGCCCGTATACGCCGCGAGCTCGCCGATCTCCTGGGAATGGGTGGTAAAAACGATTTGAAGGTTCTTCCGTTCGGCAAGCTCGGAGAGCTTTCGGATCAGCCGCTTGCGGGCGTTGCAGTGGAGCAGCAGGTCGATCTCGTCAATCAGAATCAGCGAGTAGGGCTCCGCGTGGAAAACAGTGGTCAATATTTTGACGAGACGCTGCTCTCCCGCACCCATGCTCAAGGAGGAGTAGGTGATGCCCGAGGCGGTATGTACGCCGATGAGCTCCTTCCGATGGGTCCTGTGGCTGGTCAGGCTCTGGTAGTCCTTCTGCATGATCTCCGAGGCCGCCGAGATAATCCGGCCGGACAGCTTGTCGCTGAACTCCTCCGTGGCGTAGTCGATGTAGGAAGTCTGATGCTCCCGTTCGATCTCCGGCAGGCCGGAGGAGATCCCCAGGTAAAATACGTGCCGCTTGGGCCGGGAATCGTAGTGAGGCATCCAGCGATCATGGATCTTTTCATAGGTCCTGGTGGTTTCCGACTGGGTGTTCTCATCGAAGTACGTCAGACGGCAGCGGCTGCCCTGCCAGCTGGCATCGGGGTTGGGGGTGAAGAAAAATGGGAATTTATAGTTCTCCCCCTTGCCGCTATCCTTCCCGGCCTCCACCGGCGGGGAGAACATGCAGGCCAACGCATGGAGCACCGTGGATTTGCCCGCGCCGTTGACGCCCATGATGGCCGTCAGGCCCCTTTGGATGGGAATGTCCACATCCTTCAGTCCCTTCAGCCGGTCGATCCGGAGGTTGGTGATCCTGATCCGCGGCTGGAGCAAAGACCCCTCCGCCTTGTCTTTTGCCCTTTGGTCTTTTGCCCGCTTGGCTTTTGCTTTGGGTACGGGCTTGCGGACCGTCAGTTCGGCTTCGACCGTTACCTCCGCAGAGGCGATAATGGGCAGCGGAGGAGGAGGCTCCATCTCCACCAGGACGGTTTGGCTCTCCACATCGTCCAGCGTCCGATACAGCTCCTGCACAATTGGGCGCAGGATATACAGATCCGGCGCGCTCTGGAGCAGCTGGTACATCTGCTGCCGGCTGCTCCAGCCGCTGAAAGCAGAATGCCAGGATTCCGGATAGCCCTTCAAAAGGGCCAGCTCGGCATGGGTCAGGCGGCGGATGCCGAGCTCGTCCCTGAGATAACAGTCCTGAGGACGCCCCAGGTAGAGCAGGTCGGTCCCCCTCACCTTTCCGGTATAATCCGCATAGAAATACGGATGCTCCAGAGCGTTTCCAATGGGCGTGAACCGGGCGGGCAGCTGGCGGTACCAGGGGTCCACCTGGTCCGCGCGCTCCAAAAACGGCAGCCGCACCGTTTTCATTTGTTCAGGGTGCGGGAATTGGAACGTCTTTTGCGCAACATCCCAGCGCAAGCCAACAATATACGCCTGCACGCTTTTTACCGGAAAACCGGAAAAGTCGATGCCATCACATACGCGGTAGCTGATCGAATACGAACCCCGGATCTTGTGCTCAAACAGCTCCGCCGGCATCTTCTGCAGGAATGCCGCCGAGGTCTGAATCAAAAACGCCTTCGGCATGATCCGGTGCAGCGCAGAAAACAGCAGAGGAAGTTTCTCCGCATACACAGCCCTCTTCCCCGCCATCGAGACAGCAGGGGCCATCCTGCCAGCAAGGAGGTCCGCCGGGGGAAGATAGTCCGTCTCGTCTGTCTCTAGCAGCGGGACCTGCGGGAAGGCGGTCCGGTAAAATATTGCCGTTCGCAAGCCGTCCGCCGCCGTCACCGCCGTCACATCGAACCCTGCGTGAGAGAGGGCCAGGGTCCGGCCTCCCAGCTCCGGCTCCAGGTCAATTGCGGTAAATTTGCGAAACATCCTTTCCAGCGCACCCCGCTTACAGCGTCATGATGCTCTCCAGCTCCCCGCCGCAGGCCTCCACCAGCTGCCGGGAACCGATGACGCAGACACCTCCAGCCTCCGCCAGGCGCTGCACCGGCTCCGCCAAAGCGGCCAGGTCCTCCGCTGTGGCGGTCAGGATCTCCTCCTGACGCTCGCAGCGGTCCGCGTAGCTCACGCCGGACCAGTAGAAGGCGTCGGCGGTCTTTCCCTTCTTGCTGGGCGTCAGCAGGGGGGAGAAATCCGCCACCGTGCCCACGATCAGGCCGGTGAGGTCCGGCTGTCCGGCGGCGAACTGGCGGAGGAAATCCGCCGTCTGTCGGTAGCAGCCCAGGCTCCTGACAGCGCTGGGGTCCCGGAAGGACCAGAAGCACACCGCTCCGCTGGCCTCGGGCCGCACACCCACGCCGTAGGCGCCGCCCTGGACCCGTACCGCGTTCCACAGATACGCCAGGCCGGCGGCCTTGCCGGCCACCAGAACCTTGCCGCTGTAGGACGCGCCTTGCTCCAACAGGCTGCCGCCCAGGGCAGCGTAGGACACATCGGTGGGAACGATGACGCCCTCCTTCCGGACGCCCCAGGCTCTGACCGCGCAGGGACGCTCCTGACGGTCCGTCCGGGGCAGTCTTGCCAGCAGCGTCTTCTCCAGAGCCGCGCAGGCCGCGTCCTCCGCGCCGGTGACGCTGACCGTAAGCCGGCCGGAGGTGAACAGCTTCTCGCAGAGGGCGCGCAGAGCGGCGGACAGGTCCTCCCCCCGGTCCTCGAAATGCTTCTCGGTATCCTTCAGCCACTGGCAATAGGAAATTCCGGCGGCATACTCCTTCACCGCGCCTACGGCGGTCAGTCCGGCAGATACCCGGTTGGCGGCGTACTGGTTGCCGGCGGCGGAGACGCTCTCCTCCGTGCGGATGGCGGTCTGGCGCAGCAGCTCCCGGAGGCGCTGCTGATTGTCAAATTTCGTCCGGGTCAGGATTTCCGCCGCCAGGTCCGTTGCCTGCTCCAGCTTCGCCTCCAGGGCGCTGAAGCTCAGGCAGAAGAAGGTCCGGCAGGTATCCGGCAGGTTGGGCTGGCCGTAGGGCTCCACTGATGCCGTGATCTGTCCCATGAGGGACCTCTGGAGCTTTTGCAGCTGGGCCCCGGTATGGCCCTCCGTCTCCAGCTCGGCCAGCAGGACCCCCAGCAGGGACGCGCAGGACAGCTGCTCCGCCGTCAGGTCGTTGGCATCGAAATAAAGGTTCACGTATCCGATCCCGCCAGTGGCGGCGGCATGGCGCAGCAGAGGCGTATCCCCCAGCCTGCCCTCCTCCAGCGGCAGCTCCTCGGGCTTTGCGGGGATATCGCTGATGCGCAGCACGGGGAGCTTCGCCAGGGCCTCCGGAGTATCCTCGGCGTTCTGCCAGGCGTCCAGGGCCTCCTGTTGGGCGCGGAGCTCGGCCTCCTCGGACTCGGTCCAGCTGTCCCTGGCGGCCTGCAGGCGGGCGGCCTCCTCGGCCCGCTCCTCCTCGCCCAGGGTGGCGGAGGGCGTCAGCAGCACCCGGCAGAAGTGGTCGTTTTTGAGTACCACCCGCTCCAACAGGCTCTCGAACCAGCCCTCCTCCAGCTTTTTGTTCAAAGAGGTGAAGAGTGGGCCCACCTCCAGGTTGGCGGCGGGGTCGCCGCCGTAGAGCCAGCTGGTCATGACGCTCAGCCCGATTCCCAGGCCCTGGGGCATCCGGCCATAGTCCCGCTCCCGATACTGGAATTCCAGGTTGGCCAGGGTAGCCGAGAGCTGCTCGTGGTCCAGCCCCTCCCGGACCAGCCGCTCCAGCTCCTCCCGGATGGCGGCCTCCACCTCGTCCACCCGGTCCTCCGACAGGTTGGTGACCTGGATGCCCGCCTCATTCTGTACGGACGAGCCGCCCAGGCCGCTGTAGACCCGTACGTCCTGGGCCAGCCCCTGGGACACCAGCCGCCGTTTCAGCGGGGCCTCGCTGCCGCCGCAGAGGGCGTCCGCCAGGACCTCGACGCCCATGACCTCCTCCCGGTCTTCGTAGGTGCCGTAGACGAAACCCCAGCCCAGCTGGGCCTTGTTCTCCGCCGGCTCCTCCGGGGAAATCTCATAACGGGAGCGGACCAGCCCGCTCTTCACCGGGGCCTGGAGGACAAACTGGGGCTGGTCGTCCCGGCGGGTGAAGTCCTGGAGATACTCGCCGTCCAGAATGGCGAGGACCGCGTCGATGTCCATCCGGCCGTCCAGGTAGATATAGGAGTTGGAGGGGGCGTAGAACCGCCGATGGGCATCCAGGAACCGCTCATAGGTCAGCTCCGGGATGTGGGCGGGGTGCCCGCCGGACTCAAAGCGGTAGGCGGTGTCCGGGTACAGCTGGCGCTCTATCTCCAGGTACATCCGGCTGTCCTTGTCAGCGTAGGCCCCCTTCATCTCATTGAACACCACACCCTTGTAGGTGGGCTCAGCCTGGCCCGGCTTCAGCTCGTAGTGCCAGCCCTCCTGGCGGAAGATCTCCGGCTTGTGGTAGATGGCGGGGTGGAGCACCGCGTCCATGTAGACCCGCACCAGGTTGGCGAAATCCTTGTCGTTCCGGCTGCACACCGGGTACATGGTCTTGTCCGGGAAGGTGAAGGCGTTGATAAAGGTCTGCAGAGAGCTCTTCATCAGCTCTACGAAGGGCTCCTTGGTGGGGTACCGGTCCGAGCCGCACAGCACCGAGTGCTCCAGGATGTGAAACACCCCCGTGTCGTCCTCCGGCAGAGTGCGGAAGGCGATGGCGAAGGTCTTGTTCTCCTCCTTCCGGTCCAGCCACACCAGCCGGGCGCCGCTCTTCTGGTGCTCCAGCTGGCAGATCCGGGCCTCCAGCTCCGGCAGAGGACGGACGGACTGGACCGTGAAGCCGTGGATGATCTCGTTTGGTTTCATATGGAAGTCTCCTTTCCCATCAGGCCCGGTTTTCCGGGCTTATTTCGCTGTATCGTGCGTATGTGTTCAGCGCAGTACGTCTACATATTCTGCGCCGTAACGGACAAACAATTCTATGGCCTCTCCGCCGATCCGCTCCCCTGCGGCAGCAATAGGGATGGCCGGGGGACAGCCCACCGCGGGCGTACCGCAGATGCGGCCCAGAGCTTCCTCCGCCCGCACCGTCTCGTGGGGGCGGAACATGGCTTCCCGGATGGAGCAGGCCCTCTCGCTCCGTGGGGCAGGCAGGGGGATGCGGGCGCGGGGCGTCCGCCTGTTTTCCCCCAGACAGTCCAGAAGCCGGCGGAAGTCCCCTTCCGGATTTTCCGGCGCGCCCATCAGGACCAGATCGTCCCGGTCGCAGTATTCGCACTCCACGCCCCCCTCCCGCAGCCTTTGGGCCAGGGCGGGGCCCTCCCAGCCGGAGGCGGCGCAGTCGACGGTCACCTTCAGCGGTTCCGTGTCCCAGACGGCCCAGCGGTTTTGGCGGAGACGGCTTCGGACATCCGCCAGACGCCGGACCGTTTCCGCCAGCCGGCGGGGGTAGTCCTCCGCCAGGAGGCGGTTGCACAGATCCAGGGACTGCAGCGTCAGATAGGACGGGCTGGTAGAGCCGAAGAGGGCCAGAGCCCGCCGGGCGTTTTCCCGAAATGGCTCCGGCGCGGCGCGGCCCACGTGGAGGTACGCCCCGCCGGTGAGGACGGGCAGGGTCTTGTGGGCGCTGTCACAGCAGAGGTCCGCGCCCAGGTCCATGGGGTGCCGGGAGGGCGAGAGAAAGCGCAGGTACGCCCCGTGGGCGTTGTCCGCCAGAAGGGGGACGCCGTGCCGGTGGGAAACCTCCGCCAGGGCGGCGACATCGCTCTGCCCGCCCAGGTAGTCCGGACTGGTGACGTACACCGCCGCCGGAGGCGCGGCAAGCTTGTCCAGAGCCGCCTCCAGCCCCTCCGGCGTGACAGGGCAGGCGCACAGGGAGGGCGAATCCTCCTCCGGCCACAGCCAGGCTACGTCCAGATCCAGCAGGGCGGCGGCATACAGAAACGCCTTGTGGATGTTCCTCGCCGCCAGAATCGTCGGACGGCTGCCGGCAGGCACGTTCCACGCCGCCAGGGCCAGCATGGCCCGGATGCACTGGGAGGAACCCTCGGTGGAATAAAAGGTCCGGGCGGCGCCGAAGAGGGCGGCGGCGTTTTCCTCGCTCTCCGCGATGATGCCGGATGCCTCGTAGAGGGAGTCCGCGCCGGCGACCTCCGTGATGTCCAGGGCCTCGCAGCCCAAAAAGGACCTTCCCTTGTGTCCCGGCATGTGCAGTCGCGCGCCGCCGGAGGCGGCGTAGGCCCGGACGAAGTCCGCGATGGGGGTGGTCATGCCCGTCCGGCCTGGACGGCCTTCATCATAATGGCGCACTCGATCCGCTTGCGGAACAGCTCGCAGCCATAGGAGTAGATGCCCCGGATGGAGCCGGAGGCGTGATAGGCGTTGGCGGCGCAGCCGCCGGAGCAGTACAGCCTGGCCCAGCAGTCCGCGCACTCAGGCCGGGCGTAGGCGTTGCAGAGCTTGAATTCGTCCCGGACGGCGGTGTTGGTCACGCCGTTCCAGATGTCCCCCAGCTGGTAGGCATCTTCGCCTACGAACTGGTGGCAGGGATACAGGTCCCCCCAGGGGGTGACGGCCATGTACTCCGTGCCGGAGCCGCAGCCGGAAATGCGTTTATAAATGCAGGGGCCGCGGGTCAGGTCCAGCATGTAGTGGTAGAAGGTAAAGCCCCGGCCCTCCTCCTCCCGTTTCAGCATTTCCTTGGCGAGGATTTCGTACTGCTCCAGTACGATGGGCAGGTCCTCCTCCGTCAGGGCGGCGGGGTCGTCGGGGGCGCAAACCACCGGCTCCATGCTCAGCTCTGTGAAGCCCAGGTCCGCCATGTGGAACACGTCCTTCGTAAAATCCGGGTTGGCGTGGGTGAAGGTGCCCCGCATGTAGTAGCCCTTCCCGCCCCGGCTCTCCACCAGCTTCTGGAACTTGGGCACGATGCGGTCATAGCTGCCCCGTCCGGCGTAGTCCACCCGGAGGCGGTCGTGGATCTCCTTCCGTCCGTCCAGGCTGAGGACCACGTTGTGCATCTCCTTATTGGCAAATTCGATGACATCGTCGTCGATGAGCATCCCGTTGGTGGTGAGGGTGAAGCGGAATTTCTTATTGCGGGGACCCTCCTGGGTGCGGGCGTAGGCCACCAGGTCCTTGACCACATTCCAGTTCATCAGGGGCTCGCCGCCGAAGAAGTCCACCTCCAGGTTCACCCTGGTCCCGGAGTTTTCGATCAGGAAGTCCAGGGCCCGCCTGCCCACCTCGAAGGACATGAGGGCCCGGTCCCCGTGGTACTTCCCCTGGCTGGCAAAGCAGTAGGAGCAGTTGAGGTTGCAGGTGTGGGCCACATGGAGGCAGAGGGCCTTGACCACGGCGCTGCGGTTTTTGAAGTCAAAGGCCATGGGCTCGAAGGTATCCGGGGTGTAGAGCTTCCCGGCCTCCTCCAGGGCGCGCACGTCCTCGATGCAGCCCCGCAGGTCCTCCCCGGTGACGTCGGGGCGGTCCCCGTACTTCTCCAGCATGGCGGAGACGATCTCCTCCGCGCTCCGCTCCTTGTACAGGGCGATGATGTCGTAGGCCACGTCGTCCACCACGTGGACCGAGCCGGAGCAGGTGTCCAGAACGATATTGCAGCCATTGAGCTTATATTGATGGACCATATTGGTTTCCTCCTAAAACGGTAAGTAGAAGGAGCGCCGCCGTATCAACGGCGGCGCTCCTTGTTGTCAATCCGGGCTTACTTGTTGGAATTTTCGCACTGCTGGTTGGCAACGCCGCAGGAGGTCTTGCAGGCGGACTGGCAGGAGGTCTGGCATTCGCCGCAGCCGCCGGTCTGCACGCTCTTGTTCAGGTCGCGGGTTTCGAGAGTTTTGATGCGTTCCATAAAGTTATTCTCCTATCCTGCCGCCGTTTCTGTGTCAATCGGCGGCATATCAAACTAAAGTGAGGATACCACACCTGGAAGCGGTTGTCAAGAAAGCCTTTTTCCATCTGTAAAGAATCGCCTCAATTCCAAGCTTCTTTGCCGGAAAGTCCTTTTTATGGGACAGACGCGTCCAGCTCGCCGCCGTCCGGCAGGAGAAACAGCGTCTCGTCCTGGGGCGAGACGTCCGGCTCGCCGGCGGTGAAGCGGTAGACCACCTCGTCCCGGCACAGCCGCTCCGCCCTGACCAGCAGGCCGCTGGCCGCGCTGATCCAGTAGCGGTCCTGATACCCCTCCCCGTCGGGACGGGTTTCCGTATAAACGCAGGGCCCGCTCTCATGCTCCCGGTAGTCCGCATAGGCGATAGCCGACGCCGGCAGGTCCCGGACGGTTTCATAGGTCGGCATCCGCCCCGCCTGGTCCGCCGCCAGGGCAGGACCCTTCAGAAGGGTCCACTCCGTCTCGTCGTCATACCATACGCCGACCAAGGACCGGCCCTCCCCGCTCTCCACCAGGGTGTGCCGCACGCTGCCGTCGGGTAGGGCGGCGTCCAGCCGGGTGCGGGTCCCGCTGACGTAGATCTGTGTGGACGCCTGGCCGCTGCCGCCGCTCCAGAAGGTTTCCACCACCTGGACGCGGCTGTAGGAGGCCGGGCGGTCCAGGACGCTGATGGCGGCGCCCACCGTCTCCGGCGTAATGGTGACGGTGTTCAGCCGGCTGCCGGCGCTGTCCTCGCCTACGCCGGCGCTGTCGGACTGGCTCTCAGGCAGGACGATCTGGCCGGACTGCCGCCGTCCGCCCCATACCAGCAGGACAACGATGACCAGCAGCAGCACGCCGAAGCCCATGGTCACATAGGTCATGCGCTTCTTATCCATCGCCGCGGCCTCCTTCCTCTGCAATCACGGGGCCTCAGGGCCGAAAATCCTCCGGCCTGTCCCCTCTGCCGAATCTCCACAGAATGGCGTCGGCAATCCGGCGGCAGGAGCCGCCGTCGCCGTAGGGATTCACCGCGTGGGCCATCGCCGCGTAGGCGGCGGGGTCGTCAATGAGCTCGTCCGCCATGCGGATGATGTCCTCGTACCGCACCCCCGCCAGCTTCACCGTCCCGGCCTGGACCGCCTCGGGCCGCTCCGTCTCCCGGCGCAGGACCAGCACCGGCTTGCCCAGGGCGGGGGCTTCCTCCTGGAGTCCGCCGGAGTCCGTCAGCACCAGGTAGCACCGGGCCATGAGGTTGTGCATTTCGTCCGCCGCCAGGGGGGCAATGAGGTGGACGTTGGGGATGTCCCCCAGATGCTTTCTCGCGCACTCCTGGACCACGGGGCTGAGATGGACGGGATAGACCAGCTCCACATCCTCATGGGTCCGGGCGATATGGGCCAGGGCGGACATGATGTCCTCCATGGGCTGGCCGTAGTTCTCCCTACGGTGGCAGGTGACCAGAAGGATCTTTTTGCCGCCGTAGGGCAGGCGGTTGAGCTCCTCGGTGTCGAAAACGTAATTCGGACGCACGGTGGTTTTCAGCGCGTCGATCACGGTGTTGCCGGTGACGAACACGCCCTCGGTCACCGCCTCCCGGCGGAGGTTCTCCCGGTTGTTCTCCGTGGGGCAGAAGTACAGGTCCGCAATCTGGGTCACCAGCTTCCGGTTCATTTCCTCGGGGTAAGGAGAATACTTGTCGTAGGTCCGGAGCCCCGCCTCCACGTGGCCCACCGGCACCTGGTGGTAGAAGGCCGACAGGGCCCCGGCGAAGGTGGTGGAGGTGTCCCCGTGGACCAGGATCATATCCGGCTTCAGTGCGTCGATGGCCTCATCCATGCCGGTGAGGCACTTGCTGGTGATGGTGCTGAGGGTCTGCCGGGGGGTCATGATGTCCAGGTCCCAGTCCGGCTTCAGGCCAAAGACCTGCAGCACGCTGTCCAGCATTTCCCGATGCTGGGCGGTGACGCAGCAGATCGACTCTATCTCCTTCCGCGCGGCCAGCTCCTTCACCAGGGGGGCCATCTTGATGGCCTCCGGCCGGGTGCCGAACACGCTCATAATGCGCAGCTTTTCCACGTCAGTCCTCCTCTTTCTCCGCCGTATCCCCGGCGGGGGCCTCCGCCGGGGGTTCCGGCTTGTGATGGTCGTGGGGATAGCGGACGATATGGGCCACGGTGTAGGCCGTGCCCGCCAGGGCGATCACGGACAAAACCACCTTCACATATCCGCTGGTGACAATCATCACCGCGCACAGTCCCAACACTCCCGCTACCATATACAGGGTAGCCACCGCCTGCTTCTGGTTCATACCCATGTCGATGAGCTTGTGGTGGGTATGGCTGCGGTCCGCCTTCATGGGGTTCTGCCCCTTGAGAATCCGCCGGGTGAAGGCGGACACGGTGTCAAAAATGGGGAAGCCCAGGATAATGAAGGGCACCACGAAGGAAATGATCGCGTACAGCTTGAACAGCCCCGTGACCGACACGGTGGCAAGCACAAATCCCAGGAACGTGGACCCGGTGTCCCCCATAAAAATTTTGGCGGGGTTGCGGTTATAAGGGATGAAGCCGATGCACCCTCCCGCCAGGGCGGCGCAGATCGCCGCCATTTCCAGGTTCCCCATCAGCAGGGCAATGATCAGCATGGTGATGGCGGCGATGGTGCTCACCCCGTCCGCCAGGCCGTCCAGGCCGTCGATGAGGTTGACGGAGTTGGTCACCGCCACGATCCAGATCACCGTGATAGGCACCGCCATGATGCCGAAGTCCCAGTACTCCCCGCCGATGAAAGGCAGGGGATTGGCGATCATTTCAATGACTACCCCGTGCCATACGGCGATGAGGGCCGCTATGATCTGAAAAATCAGCTTGATTCCCGCGCCCAGGGAGTGGGAATCGTCCACCATGCCCACGGCCTCGATGATGCAGGCCCCCAGCAGGATGCCCCGCAGCTGGCGGTCCACATCGGCGAACAGCAGCACCGCGACCACGAAGCCGATGAAAATTGCCAGCCCGCCCAGCCGGGGGATGGGGTGGTCGTGCATCCTGCGCTTGTCCTTGGGCACGTCCACCGCACCGATCTTCACCGCCAGCCATTTCACCACCGGCGTCAGGGCGAAGCTCAGCGCCAAAGCGATAAACAGGGACAGAATTACCGGGAGGACACTCGCCCGGTCAAAGATTGCATTGATCTCGTTCATGCTTCCGCCGCCTCCGTCATCTGGCTACGAAGCCGATTTTTTTGTAGACCTTCCGCAGGGTCTTTTCCGCCGCGCGGGATGCCTTCTCCGCGCCAGCGCGGTAGACGCCCTCCAGATAGGCCTTGTCCGCCAGGATGCGGCGGGCCTCCTCCTGGATGGGGCGCGCCATTTCCACCACGGCTTCTCCCACGGCGGGCTTGAACCTGCCGTAGCCCAGGCCGTCGAACTCCGCCTCGATCTCGGCGTAGGTCCGGCCCGTGACGGCGGAGTAGATGGTCATAAGGTTGGCTACGCCGGGCTTGCGCTCCGGGTCGTAGCGGACGCAGCGCTCCGTATCGCTGTCGGTGACCGCCCGCTTGAACTGCTTCATGATGACGGCGGGGTCGTCCATGAGGGTGACCCGTCCGGTGTCATCGTTCTCGCTCTTGCTCATCTTGGCAGCGGGGTTGGTCAGGCTCATGATCCGGGCCCCCACCTTGGGGATATAGGGCTCGGGCATCTTGAACACGTCACCGTAGATGCCGTTGAACCGCTGGACGATGTTCCGCGTCAGCTCCACGTGCTGTTTCTGGTCCTCGCCCACAGGGACGTAGTCGGGCTGGTAGAGCAGGATGTCGGCGGCCATGAGGCTGGGATAGGTGAAAAGGCCGCCGTTGATGTTGTCGGCGTTCTTGGCGGCCTTGTCCTTGAACTGGGTCATGCGGCTCAGCTCGCCGAACATGGTATAGCAGTCCAGCACCCAGCCCAGCTGGGCGTGGGCGGGGACGTGGGACTGGATGAAGAGGGTGTTCTTCTCCGGGTCCAGGCCGCAGGCGATGTACTGGGCCAGCTGCTCCAGGGTGCGGCGGCGCAGGGCGGCGGGGTCCTGCCGCACGGTGATGGCGTGCAGGTCCGCCATAAAGTAGTAGCAGTCGAATTCCTCCGCCCGCGCCGCCCAGTTCTTAATAGCTCCCAGGTAGGAGCCCAGTGTCAGGTCGCCGCTGGGCTTGATGCCGGAGAGCATGGTTTTTTTCTCGTCCATGGTTGATTGCTCCTTCAGTATTTATCTTCCGCAGATATGCCGGCGGCGCGTTATCGGGCCACGAAGCCGACCTTCTTGTAGACCTTTCGCAGGGTTTTCTCCGCTGTGCGGGACGCCCGCTCCGCACCGGCGCGGTAGACGCCCTCCAGGTACGCCTTGTCCGCCAGCAGGCGGTCCGTCTCCTCCCGGATAGGCCGCAGCAGCTCCACAACAGCCTCGCCCACGGCGGGCTTGAACCTGCCGTAGCCCAGGCCGTCGAACTCTCTCTCGACCTCCTCATAGCTCTTCCCGACAGCGGAGGCATATATCTGGATCAGATTGGACACGCCGGGCTTCTCCCCGGGGGCATAGCGGACGCAGCGCTCCGTATCGCTGTCGGTGACCGCCCGCTTGAACTTGCGCATCACGTCCTCCGGGCTGTCCATCAGGGCCACACAGCCCTCCGGATTGGACTTGCTCATCTTGGAAGCGGGGTCATTAAGGCTCATGATCCGGGCACCCACCTTGGCGATATAGGGCTCCGGCACCCGGAACACCTCGCCATAGACGCCGTTGAACCGCTCGGCGATGTCCCGGCAGATCTCCACATGCTGCTTCTGGTCCTCGCCCACAGGGACATAGTCCGGCTGGTAGAGCAGGATGTCCGCCGCCATGAGGGCGGGGTAGGTAAAGAGGCCGGCATTGATGTTGTCCTTATGCTTGGCGGCCTTGTCCTTGAACTGGGTCATGCGGCTCAGTTCGCCGAACATGGTATAGCAGTCCAGCACCCAGCCCAGCTGGGCGTGGGCGGGGACGTGGGACTGGATGAAGATGGTACACTTCTCCGGGTCCAGGCCACAGGCGATGTACTGGGCCACCTGGGTCAGCACCCGGCGGCGCAGGGCGGCGGGGTCCTGGCGCACGGTGATGGTGTGCAGGTCGGCCATAAAGAAATAGCAGTCGTATTCCTCAATCATCTTCGGCCAGTGGCGTATGGGCCCCAGGTAGTTGCCCAGGTGCAGATCTCCGCTGGGCTGGACGCCGGAGAGCATGATTTTTTTCTGGTCCATGGTTGGTTACTCCTTCGTATTCGTTGCCGTTATCTGATCGCGCCGGCGGAATGGGCTGTGGCTGTGTTAGTTGGCTGCGTTAAATTTGTATTATAACATATATTTATGAAAAGTACAACCGGGCGCGAAGAAATTGTCAGGGCAACAGCATTAAAAAATAATTATACGGAATACCGTAGTGAATAGTGAAAATTTGTGTAATTACTTTTCCTGACGAAAGTGACTGTGTCAGACTTTACATTAAAAATATTTTGATTTCTTCTTGGTTTTCACGGATTCTCAAACTTCGAATTTTAAATGCTGTTGCCCTGGCTATAGTAACGGGGCAACAGCATTTGAAATTATCCCAAAAGGTTTAAAAAAAGACGATGTGGATACAAG
>VSNB01000249.1 GCA_009774055.1 Clostridiales bacterium | reverse complement strand
TTTTTTCGCCTCCTCCGCCATAAATCTACATTTTTTCCTCGGCGTTTTCTTACATTTTATCACTGGCGCTGACAGCCCGCACAGGGGCATACAGAGGGTGTGCTGGACAGTGTTTTCTTTCAGTTCATTTGACATTTTCATCACCACCGCGTAACAAATTCCAGCGTTTTTGTCAGGGAATCCATTCGTGCTTCCCGGCTCAGTTCCTTATACTTTCCCCGGTCACCTCTGAAAAACTTTGCCAGCCGCAGTTCCATAGGGACAAACAGATGACCGCCGCAGTCATAGCTCAAATGTTGATAAGAATATGAAAAATCGTTTTCCCGAAGCCGTTTCATGATTTGTTCTGCCGCTGCCTCGGAGGGCCACATGGTGTCCATCTTGGAGGCGATCAGCAAAATCGGACCTGTAATTTGCTCTACTCGGATGATTCCGGCAGGATCAGGATTTTCTACCATGGGAATGTAGAGGTCATACATCGTTATCTCCTCGTACTCGGATGCTTTCTTGCAGCACACGGCCCAGCGGGAATCTGTCCAGCCCGAAGGATGTGTAAGGGATTTCCTCGCCGTGAAACATCCATGTACTTCCTGGCATGAGTGAAATACCTTTGTTCATTGAAAATCCCTGGCAAACGGTATTCATGGGGGCCACCGCCACCACCGCATTGACCAGCCCCGGCAGGAGGCTCCCCGCTGCCAGCGCCAGCTCCGCACCCTTGGAAATGCCCCACAACCCCACTTTTTCATAGCCCATGTCATGCAGCCGCATTGCCGCTGCCTCCAACGGGTTAATGGGGACATGATAAAACTGTTTAGGCAGGCCCTCCTCCATCACATAGGCCAGCGCCAATGTTGTCAGCCCATGGGACTGAAAAACCTGTGCCAGCATCCGGGTCCACTTGAATCTCCCATCGCTACCACTGAAGCAGATCAGTGCCTTGCCCGGATAATTGTCACGCATCGGACAGAATAGTTCTCCGTGAAAGCCGTCTGTTTTGAGCCGGTAAACTTCATTTTTAGCTTGTTTTAACATACTGTTTTACCTGATCCTGTTCTGTTTTTTCAGTGGAATGCTCCGGGCCTTCTGCTTGGTATCGTCTGTTTCATCGTAACCAGCCCAAGTTCCTCAGCCCGTGCAACAATGGCGGGCGGGTAGGAGTCGATCATGGCCAGTGGATTACGCAGGCCATATAGCGGAACTGTAAGGGTGAAAATGAAGCAAAGGGCAATGCTTTCAATCAAAAATATCATAGTCAGCCGCCTTTCCTTGCCGCAAAGCAGGCCATAGCCTCCACGGTTTCCACCGTGACCTGGGTGTATTGAGCCGTCAGCCGTTCCCGCAAGCTGGCCGCAGTCTCATAGGGCGGAGTGAAAAATCCTTTGGGTGTGTAGATTTTTTCAATAAACCAATCTGTGCGGCAGTTCTCTCCTTTTATATAGAAACAGCCACAAAATATCCCGCCAGGGCGCAGCACCCGGAAAATCTCTCGGTATGCAGCTTCCTTGTCTGGAAAGGCGTGAAACCCGTTGAGGGACAGCACTAAATCAAAGCTGCCATCCTCAAAGGGCAGTGCCCCCACATCTCCCTGCCGGAATCGGACGTTGGTCAATCCTGCCGCTTTTGCCCGCCGCTGGGCGGTTGCCATCATGTCCGGGGAGTAGTCCAGGCAGGTAATGTCTGCCTGGGGCAGCGTCTTGTATACCGGAATGGTCAATACGCCCGTCCCCACCGGAACCTCCAGCAGCTTGCCAGAGAACCCGTCCGGGATGCGGTCAAGGGCCTTTTCCAGATAGCGGGTATTCTTCTCCTGCCCCATGCTCCACACCAGCCCACATACCACCCGCCCCGGCAAGGTGGAGCAGGTAATCATGCCATCATAAAAGGTGGCCTCTTTGCCCAGGGAGCGGTAGGCGTTTTGAATTTCATTATGACGGCTCATCTGTGGAACAGCCCCTTCTTCTCGTAAGGCTCCTTGGACACCGCCTTGACCTTATAGCCTGTAGCGCCGATGGCGGAGCGCAGAGCGGCCTCGTCAATGTCGCTTTCCGTGAGGATCACCGTCTCCCCTTTGCCGTGGGAGGATGTGACCTTCTTCACCGGGAACGCCTTGCGGACAGCATCATTTACATGGGCCTCGCACATCCCACACATCATACCGTCTACCTGTACCGTAATTTTCAGCATAATAATCCTCCTGTTTTATGTTCTCTGTCCCATTTTGAATCCTTTTTGCAGATGTAAAAATCACAGCAGTCCCCGCCAGTGGCGAGGGTTTTCGTCCGGTAAAGCGCACCGCCCATCCAGTCAATGGACAGCATATCCAATGCGCACAGATAGGGCACCAAATGAGGCAGTCCCTCCTGGCGGCCCAAGGCGCACAGGCCGCACTGGCGGTAGAGGATGGTGTATTCTTCCGCGTCCCGGCCCAGGATGACTTCTGCCTGCCAGTTGAACGCTCCACCGGGAGCGGCATTGTCCCGATCAGCCTTTGCGGCCCGCTTTTGCTGTGCTGACAGGGTAAAGGCCGCCTTTGCTTTTCTGGTAAAGGACGCTCTGACTATGGGGCTTTCCATTCCGGCCATTACCATGTTCCCAAAGCATTCCTCGCCCATTTTGCCCTCTGCCGCCTCATAGATGGACAGCCAGATCATCCCGGCCACAAGACAGATATGAAGGGAATTGCCGGTCAGCCCGCCGACGCTGGGTGTGCGCTTCACCATCTGACGGTAGATCATCTTGGCTTTCCTTTTCAGTGCGGGAGCATCCCAGCCTTGCTCCGACAGGCAACGGAGGGATGCTGGGGCGATGATATGCCACATCAACCGTTCGCAGCAGGTGTATTTCACGATTCCCGCCTCCTATCCCAGCGCCACATCCAGCGCCAGCATGATAGTAAATCCCGCCGCAAAGAACAGGGTTCCCAGGTTGGAGTGTTCTCCGGCAGATGCCTCCGGGATCAGTTCCTCCACTACCACATAGATCATCGCTCCCGCCGCAAAACCGAGCAGATAAGGCAGAGCAGGCAGGATCAGCCCTGCTGCCAGCATGGTCAGGATTGTCGCCAAAGGCTCCACGATGCCGGAGAGAACGCCATATAGGAAAGCGCGGCCTTTTCCCATACCCTCCGCCCGCAACGGCATGGAGATGATAGCACCCTCCGGGAAGTTCTGAAGGGTGATACCAAAAGACAATGCCAGCGTACCGGCGGCAGTGATGCCGCTGTTCCCGGCCATCCAGCCCGCCAGCACCACGCCTACCGCCATTCCCTCCGGGATGTTGTGGAGGGTGACGGCCAGCACCAGCATGGTGGTCCGTTTTAGCCGGGTATGGGGTCCTTCCGGCTGACTGCTGTTCTGGTGCAGATGGGGGATCGTCCTGTCTAAAACCAGAAGGAACAGGACGCCCAGCCAAAACCCGATGACAGCAGGGAGAAACGCCCACCGGCCCATATCCTCCGCCTGATCCATAGCGGGGACCAGCAGGCTCCAGACAGACGCCGCCACCATGACACCCGCCGCAAAGCCGGTCAAGGACCGCTGGATCATCGGATTCATTCTTCCTTTTAAGAAGAATACACACCCTGCTCCCAACGAAGTCCCCAAGAAGGGAAGGAGCAGTTCAAAGACTTCATTTCTTGTCATTTCTTCACACTTGCCTCCAAATAACACAGCGGCGCAAGACTCCCGCCAAGCAGGGCTGCTTGTCTGATTTGAAAATTATGCTCCGAAACGAACCGTTCAAACCCTTCCGCTGTCCATTTGGAATAGACCTTGAATCCCGCCAGGGTCAGCAGCCGCGCCCTCAGACAGAACCCCGCACCCCTTCCATGGACAAAGGTTGGAGCATACAAAATTCCTCCGGGCTTCAGCACCTGCCTGATCTCCGCCAGCGCCAGTTCCGGGCGGGGCATGATGTGCAGGGCGTTGGAGATCACCACGGCGTCAAAGCTGTCCGGCGCATAGGGCAGGGCCGTGGCATCCTGGACGGAAAAATGCAGACGGCTGGAGCGGGGCTTTTCCCTGGCCTCCGCAATCATATTTTCAGAGAAGTCCGTGGCCTCCCACAACCGGACGCATCCGGCCAGCCAGAAGGAGAGCTGCCCGCTGCCGCAGGCCAGCTCCAGCACATTCATATCCCTGGTCAGGCCGGGACGCATTCTCTCACAGATTGCGTTATAGAGATTCCCGCTGTGTTTCATGAACGGTCCGTAGGATTTTGCCATCCTCTGCCAAAAGTCTTTGTTGTCTCCCGCTTTCATGAATCATCCCTCTCCTATCCCGCTGTCACGTCCTGCCAGCCAGCCGCCTCCGGCAATGCTCCGGCAGATTTACCACCATTGTGCGTATAAAATCCTGCGCTTCTTCCTCGGTCAAATCAAACCCCATTGCCGGAAGCCGTTCACGAATCAACTCGATACACTGGAGCATATCCTTTGCCAGCAGAAAGCCGGTATCTGTCAGGTAGATTTTTCCGTATTTCTCCCGCACCAGGAGATTCATATCCATCAGTGTCGCCATCATTTTTGTGACAGAGGCTTTCGAGCAGTTCA
>VSNB01000248.1 GCA_009774055.1 Clostridiales bacterium | reverse complement strand
CCCATGTCCTACCTCCACGAAAACAACCTGGCGGGCCTCCAGGGCGCCTACGACCTCTCGAAGATGTTCGTGGGCCTCATCGGCGGCTCCATGGGCGAGGTCAGCTCCCTGCTGCTGATCCTGGGGGGACTGTTCCTCATCTGGCGGAAGGTCATCACCTGGTACATCCCCGTCAGCTATATCGGAACCGTGGCCGCCCTGACCTTCCTCTTCCCCCGGGGCAACGACCCGGTCCAGTGGATGCTCTATAACCTCCTGGGCGGCGGCCTGATGCTGGGGGCCTTTTTCATGGCCACCGACTACGTCACCAGCCCCGTCAGCCACCTGGGCCAGGCCATCTTCGGCATCGGCTGCGGCCTTATCACCGTCTTTATCCGCTACTTCGGCTCCTACAGCGAGGGCGTGTGCTACGCCATCCTCATCATGAACCTGACGGTGTGGATTATCGACAAGAACGTCAAGCCCCGCCGCTTCGGCGTGGTCAAGGAGAAGAAGCCCGCCAGGGCCCCTGACAACACGAAAAAGGAGGCCGCTAAGAAATGAGCAAAGAAAAGGCATCCGTCTCTCCCAAGCCCTCCAGCCCCGCGTTTTCCGTGGACCCCCGGTACGTCGGGCGCATCACGGGCATTCTGCTGGCGATCTGCCTGATCGTGTCCCTGCTGCTGGGCGTAGTCAACCAGATCACCAAGCCCAGGATCGATGCCATCCAGGCGGAGAAGATCCGCGCCGCCATGGCCCAGGTCCTGGAAGCGGATGAATATCTCCCCATCCAGCTGCAGAAGGACCTCAAAGGCGTACAGTCCGTTTCCGAGGCCCGCACCAACGGCGGGACGCTGGGCTACGTCGTCCAGGTGACCGCCAGCGGCTCCCAGGGCGAGATACAGATGATGGTGGGCGTGGATGTGGACAACCGCGTCACCGGCGTATCCGTGATCAAGCACAGCGAAACACCCAATATCGGCACCAAGGTCGTGGCCGACCAGTCCGTCCTGGACCGGTTCATTGGCATGGACCACGCAAAGGGCGAGATCACGGTCAATTCCGGGAGCAACCGCTTTGACGGCATATCCGGCGCGACGGTCAGCTCCAAGGGCGTGGCCGCAGGGGTAAACACCGCCCTGGCCGCCGCCTATGAAGCGGCGTCCGGGCTGGTTAAGTAAGGAGGGCTGACAGCATGAATATAGGAAAGCAACTCAAGGACGGGTTCCTGACCCAGAACCCGGTGCTGGTCCAGCTTCTGGGCATGTGCTCCACCCTGGCCATCACCACCACCATCGCCAACGGCATCGGCATGGGCGCCTCGGTGACCATCATCCTGACCCTCTCCAATGTCATCATTTCCTTGCTCCGGAAGGTCATCCCCGAGCAGGTGCGCATTGCCTGCTACATCGTGGTGATCGCGGGCTTCGTCACCATGGTGGACCTGCTGCTCCAGGCGTTCTTCCCCGACATCGCCGAGAGCCTGGGGGTGTTTATTCCCCTTATCGTGGTCAACTGCATCATCCTGGCCCGGGCGGAGTCCTTCGCCAGCAAGAATAAGCCCGTATCCGCCGCCGTTGACGGCATCTGCCAGGGCCTGGGCTACACGATGGTGCTGATCGTCATGAGCGCCATCCGGGAGCTCCTGGGCTCCGGGGCCCTGGCCGGGACCCAGCTGTTCCCCGCGGAGTACAGCGCTTCCCTGATCGCCCAGCCGGTAGGCGGCTTTCTGACCCTGGGCTGCCTCATCGCCCTGATGCAGTGGGCCCAGCGCAAGGTCAAGGGAGGGAAATAAGCTATGGAATGGACGACATTATTTGACATCGCCCTGGGGGCGATCCTGATCAACAACTTCATCCTGGCCCAGTTCCTGGGCATCTGTCCTTTCATGGGTGTCAGCAAAAAGATGGACACCGCCGTGGGCATGGGCTTCGCGGTGATCTTCGTCATGGGACTGGCGGCGGCCCTCTGCTACCCGGTGAACCGGCTCCTGGAGAAGCTGGAGCTGGGCTATATGCAGACGGTGGCTTTTATCCTGGTCATTGCGGCCCTGGTGCAGTTCGTAGAAATGTTTCTGAAAAAGGCCGTCCCCACCCTGTACCAGGCCCTGGGGGTCTACCTGCCCCTGATCACCACCAACTGCGCCGTCCTGGGCGTGGTACTGCTGAACGTGCAGAACGGCTACGGCTTCATGGAATCCGTGGTCTACGGCATCACCGGCGGCGCGGGCTTCCTGCTTGCTATCGTCCTGTTCGCCAGCATCCGGGAGCGTCTGGAGTTCGCCGACCCGCCCAAGGCCTTCCAGGGCTTCCCCATCGCCCTGGTCACCGCCGGGCTTATGGCCCTGTGCTTCATGGGCTTCCAGGGCCTGAAAATCCCCTGGTAGAGGTCAAAAAAGATTTTTTAGCATCTTTTTTGAAGGGGATTTCGCTGCGCTCCGCGCATAGTGTTTTTCCCGTGTACACGCCGCGGGAAAACCGATTGAAATATTTTGCCGCCTGCGGGCGGCAAACTCTGCGAGGCTTTTTGCTTCAAGGGGAGAGGAGGAAAAATTTGAACATCTTTTATGCTGTACTGACCCTTGGCGTCTTGGGCGGGGCCTTCGGCCTGATCCTGTCCCTGGCCTCCAAGGTGTTCGAGGTCAAGACGGACCCCAAGCTGGACCTGATTCTGGACTGCCTGCCGGGGGCCAACTGCGGCGGCTGCGGCTATCCCGGCTGCGCCGGCTGCGCGGCGGCCATCCTGGCCAAGGAGGCCCCCGTCAACGCCTGCCCCAGCTGCTCCGGCCTGCAGACCAGCCGCATCGCCGCCGTCATGGGCGTGGAGGTCAAGGCCCAGGAACGCCGGGTGGCCTTCGTCCGCTGCTCCGGCGGCGACCGGGCCAGCCGGAAGTTCGAACGCTACGTGGGCATCGAGGACTGCGTAGCCGCCATGAAGGTTTCCGGCAACGGCACCCTGGAGTGCTCCTTCGGCTGTCTGGGTCGGGGCACCTGCATCCGGGCCTGCAAGTTCGACGCCATCCGCATCAATGCCCACGGCGTAGCCGAGGTGGACCAGGACAAGTGTACCCACTGCATGCAGTGCGCCAAGGCCTGCCCCCGCCACGTCATCACCGACGTCCCTTACGCGGTGGACATCGTGGTCCCCTGCGCCAACCTGGAGAAGGGAGCCCAGGCCAAGGCCAACTGCTCCGTCAGCTGCATTGGCTGCCGCCTGTGCGAGAAGAACTGCCCCACGGGGGCCATCACCGTCCAGGACAATGTGGCCTGCATTGACTACAGCAAGTGCACCTCCTGCGGCGCCTGCGCAGCCAAGTGTCCCCGGAAGCTGATTACCGACATCCATGCCACCGGCAAGGTGGAGCCTGTGGCTCCGGTAGCGTAGCCCCTGACCAATACGCCCCGGTCCGTCGGAAAGGAAGAGCGGAATGTTTCACGTGAAACATTCCGCCTTTTTCTTTGCAGGAAAAATTGATCCTCCCGCATGCTTGCGGAACAGCTTTCGCTGTGGTAGAATGGCCCTATCCGCTCATAAGCGAGGTGAAGGCCAATGCAGCCCTTCGTTCGAGATAACTGCCCGGCGCGGTCAGAAAGCTGACGGCACGCCGTTCCGGGTACCTCATACAAGAGAAACTGTGCTGTCAGTTGACTGCGCCGGATCGCAAGGTGAACCGACAATTGACGAAAAGGAGCAGTTATGATGAAACAGAACGATCTATTGACCCAGTGGCTGACGGAGGAGCAGGCCGCCCATATCCACGGCTGGGACTTCTCCCATATCCGAGGCCGCTATCAGGAAGAGGACAACCTTCCCTGGGACTACGGCCGGCTGGTCCGGCAGTATCTCCGGCCGGAATCCCGTATTTTGGATATCGACACCGGAGGCGGAGAATTCCTCCTCTCCCTGGGGCATCCTTACGCCCTGACCGCCGCTGCCGAGGGCTACCCGCCCAACGCGGACCTCTGCCGGAGGACCCTGCTTCCCCTGGGAATTGATTTCCGGGAGGCGGACGGCGGCGGGCCCCTTCCCTTTCCGGACCGGTCCTTTGACCTGATCTTCAACCGCCACGGGGATTACGATCCCCGGGAAATTTTTCGCCTGCTGCGGCCCGGCGGCGTCTTTCTCACCCAGCAGGTGGGTGCGGAGAACGACCGGGAGCTGGTCAGGCTCCTCCTCCCCCAGGAGCCTCCCCTCCCCTTTCCGAAGCAGTATCTGTTCATCGCCCGGGAAGCGGCGGAAGCCTGCGGGCTGACGGTCCTGGAGGGTCAGGAGGCGTTCCGGCCCATCCGTTTCTGGGACGTGGGCGCGCTGGTGTGGTTCGCCAGAATCATCGAGTGGGAATTCCCCGGCTTTTCCGTGGAAGCCTGCCGGGACCGGCTCTATGCGGCTCAGGCTATACTGGAGCAGGACGGCGTGCTCCAGGGAACAACCCACCGCTACCTGCTGATTGCCAGGAAAGCGGAATCGTAAACTGATATTACTTCCGAACCGAAAGGTCGGAAGTAATATTTGCCATGTTTTGCGGTTGCCGCTGTTTACAGCGGCGAGCAAAACGGCTTGCATCAAATGTCTT
>VSNB01000247.1 GCA_009774055.1 Clostridiales bacterium | reverse complement strand
TATCCACCTTCCTTACTCTCATTATTTTACTCCTTTTCCGTGAGTTGGAGGTGTCTACTTTTTTTGTACCACATCACGTGTTACAATGAAAAAACGTATTACATCCCTGTTTATGGCCGTCCTGATGCTCCTCACAGTTGTCTCCGCCACTGCTGCCGCCGCGGACGACGGACTTGCTCCGCATGCTGTGCCGTGTCAGTACTGCCGCGTCGGCACAATCCGTACCAGCCATACAACCAAGCGCGTGGGTGAGTCCCCCATTCGCTATTTGTCCCATACTGTAAACGGCTATCTCTACGCCTGTCCTGTTTGGCAAACCCAGATCTCTTATACGGAAGCCTGTGACAACCCGTCGTGCGGGGTCCGATATGGATCTTGGGATGAGTTTGGAGAAGTAATCGACCACGCTCACGGATAAGCGCTCCCCCCGATTACCGGGCCGGTACTGAGCAATAACTGAAAAGACGCCCTGTACCGTTTATCAAGATGTTTGATGCGGATACAGGGCGTCTGTTTATGATCAAGGAGGCGCCAAATGAAAGCAAAGTACATCATACCCTTGTTCGCCCTTTTGCTGCTGACCGCCTGCGGCAGGAAGGACGAAACCGCCGCACTTTCCGGGCAGACTTTCTACATGCCGGAAAACGTTGCGTTTACTTCCGGCCTGCAGCAGGTCACGGGCGGCTGCGCCGTTGGCGATACCGTTTATCTGATAGGCCGGGTGGACAACAAAGGGAGCGGCCATCTGATCCAGCGGCTTCCCCTTGCGGGCGGCGAAGCCGAAACCCTGCCGGCGTATCAGAGCGCCCTGCCCTCCGGCGGCTTTACCATTTTCAGCACGCTTCAAGCCGGTACGGACGGGACGCTGTGGGTCATGGAGCGGCTGATGCGCCAATCAGCCAGCGAGGACGGCAGGGGCTTTCAGCAGGAGGAGGTTCACATCCTGCGCAATCTGGATGCGGACGGGAAGGAATTGTCCCGTTTTGAATATGCCGGGCTGGAGGAAAAACTGGGGATGGGGTATGTATCCACCCTGGCGGCGGACGGCGAGGGGGACATTTTCGCCTGCGCGGAGAAGGGCGTGGCCCTGCTGGATGAGACGGGGGAGCCCCGGTTTACGGTCAAGGCTGAGGGAGGCTGGCCCAATGGAGGCTTGATCCCTCTGGGCGACGGGCGGATGGGGACGGTCCGCGCCGTCATGGGCGCGCCGGGGGAATACGCCTGGACCCTGCATGTCATTGACAAGGAGACGAAGGGCCTGGGGGCGGCATTCCAGCTGGCCGCCGGGACGTCGAACGGAATCACCCTCTACGCCGGGGACGCAAACGCCCTGTTTTATTACAGGATGGGCGATACCCTGCGCATCTGGCGGGAAGAAGCTGTGGAGGCCGAGCAGCTGGCCAATCTGCTGGATGCCGGGATAGAGGCGTACAACTTGAATCTCGTATCCCTTCTGGACGACGGGCGGCTGGTCATTCAGTCCGGCAACGGCTATGGGGAAGACGACCCGCCGATGCTGGACATTCTGAAGCCCGCCGACGCCGCCCAGCTGCAGGACAGGAAGGCGCTGACCCTGGCTTCCCTCCAGCTGGCGGGGACGATCCGGGAGGCTGTCATGGAATTTAACCGGACCAGCCCAGACTATCACATCTTTGTGACGGATTACAGCCAGTATGGGGACCGCGAGGCGGCTCTGACCCGTCTGGTGACGGAAATCGGGGCGGGGAAAATGCCGGACATACTGGATCTGTACGCCGTTCCCGAGGCCCGGTGGGGGGCCAACGGCCTGCTGGAGGACCTGTGGCCCTACATTGATAAAGACCCGGAGATCAGCCGGGAAACGCTGATGGAGCGGGTATTCCAGGCGGCGGAAACCGATGGGAAGCTGTACTCGATAGGCCGCCATTTCCAAATAAGCACCCTTACCGGCGCGAAAAAAGCGGTGGGGGACCGGATGGCCTGGACCATGGCGGACATGTATCAGGCCCTGGAGGCCATGCCTGAGGGCTGCGCCCCCGTTGTCCTCAGCCGGTCCAATATGCTGGAGCGCCTGATGGGTCTGGACTGGTCCCGGTTCGTAAGCTGGGGGGCGGGTACCTGCGACTTTACTGGGGAGGAGTTCAAAGCGCTGCTGCGGTCCTGCAAAAGCCTGCCGGCAGAACCGGCCCGCAGCGGAGGCGGTACGGAGGCCGCCTGCTTGAACAGGGAAATCATGCTGTACAGTGCGGCGATCGACAGCTTCACCTTTCCCCAGAGGGCGAAGTATCTCCTGGGGGGCGACATTTCCTATGTAGGTTACCCCAACGAGTGGGGCGAAGTGGGCAGTAGCTTCTCCTTCGTCAGTCCCCTTGCCATGAGTAGCGCCTGCAGGGACAAGGAGGGGGCCTGGATATTTCTGCGCACCCTGTTGCTGCCCAAGGAGAACACCTTGTATACCATGTATTTTCCGGTGAACAAGTCCGACTTTGAGAAGCAGGCGGAGCGGCTGATGATGCCGGAATATGTGATGAGCAAGGATGGCGAGTACGCTCTGGACGGCAGGGACGAGAAGATCGAACAGCCGGTGGCTATGGAATCCTATGGCGGCGTGGATATAACCTACTATGCCGTTACACGGGAGGACTATGACCAGCTCATGGAGCTGTATCACGCCATCGATACCTATAGCCGCTGGGACCCAGGCCTTGCGCCTATTATTACCGAGACGGCGGGGGCCTATTTCGCCGGGGACAAGACTCTGGACGAGGCGGCGGAGCTGATTCAGAACCGGGCCAGCCTGTATGTGAGCGAACAGACATAATCTGTGACAGACCGGCCCGGCTTATAAAAACGGGTGATGATATAGAGGAGATTAGCACGACAGCTGGCAGACCATCTATTACATTCGGCGGAAAGAGCTTATCCAGCTGAAAAACGAGGTGGAGGCGCTCCTCCATGCCATAAAGAAAGAAGGATGATCATGGCGGACTACAGCGATTTTGTTCCTGACGTACATTTTGAGAAAATTCCCATTAAAAATCTGGTTTCCAACCAAACATATCAGCGCAACCTCTCTATTGCCCACATACAGAAGACCGCTGGGCATTTCGATGTGCGTCAGATCAATCCGGTCAAGGTTAGCCGACGGGACGGGATCAACTATGTTTTCAACGGGCAGCACACCATAGAGATCGTGGCTTCGGTGTCCGGTTCCAGGGACACGCCCGTCTGGTGTATGGTGTACGACGGGATGGATTACACGGAGGAGGCCGACACTTTTGCCAAGCAGCAGAAATTTGTAAAGCCGCTGATGCCCTATGAAATCTTTATGGCGAATATTGAAGCGGGCAACGATGATCAAATTCTGATCAAGAGCCTGGTGGAGTCCTACCGGCTGCGGCTGTCCTCCAGCAAAGGGCCAAACTGCCTGTGCGCCATCTCCACGATAGAATCCATTTATCACCGGTATGGTCTCAATACCCTGGACCGCACGCTGCGGCTCTGCGTTGCCTCCTGGGAGGGTGAACCGGATTCGCTGACCGCTAACATCATCAAAGGGATCGCGCTTCTGGTTACCGCCTTCGGCGACAGCCTGCGGGATGATTTGTTTCAGGAAAAAGTCGGGAAATTTTCATCCCGTGAGATCAGCCGCAGTGCGCGGGAGCGCAAAATGGGTTCCATGGGCTATGCGGAGGTCATGTTGTCACTCTATAACAAAAAGACGCGCTATCCTCTGCGGTGGGCGCAGCTGCATGAGCTGCAATCCCAGCGTACCGGCGTCATAGGAAATAGTGGAGGCGATGAGCAGGATGAATCGGAAGGAAGCTTAGCGCATACGCAGATAAGACTCAATGCTCCTTAAAGCAGCCCCCCAACCAGCTTTCGCCGGTTGGGGGGTAAGCTGCCTGCAATTTCAATTTACGCTTTTCCTCTTTTTGCTTGTGTACTTGCATTGTAACGCTGTATGGGAAATTTTGTAACAACATTCGGCACGGCGGTTTCTCAAATCCACAGAGGATCCTTCACAAAATTCCGGTCAGGAGATCTGGCCGGAATTTTTTCGTTCCCGCAACATATCCATGAACTGAGGTGATGCAAATTGGAAAGCGCACAACGAGAACTGGTCAGCATCCTTTTGGATACGCTCTATACCCGCGGCCTTTTGTCGAAAACCGCCTATTTGAACGCGGTGGATTTGGTACATTCTGTGATGGATATTCCCCCATTTTTCCGGTATCCTGTGTGCTTGACAGAGGAGGCGAGCGGACATGAATGTACTCAGGATACGCAATGAGATGCGTAATGGCAAGACAATTTTCGAACTGCCCCTGAGGGTGACCTTCTACGCACGAGTCTCTACCGATAAGGACGAACAGATCAACAGCCTGGAAAATCAGGTGCAGTATTACACCGAGCTGATTCAGTCAAAACCTAACTGGACGTTCATACCAGGGTACATCGACGAGGGCATCAGCGGCACAAGCACCAAAAAGCGGGATAGCTTTTTACGGATGATAGCGGACGCCAAAGCGGGGCGGTTTGACTTCATCATCACCAAGGAGATATCCCGCTTTTCCCGTTCCACCCTGGACAGCAT
>VSNB01000246.1 GCA_009774055.1 Clostridiales bacterium | reverse complement strand
CTGGGTAGATTGCCACGAAATACCGCTGTTCTCCGCTCTTGGTTTGCGATTCGTCTTTTCGGATCCAGAGCTCCATGCCATTCTGGCGGCCCCGCAGGTCGCCATGCCGGTCCTGGAACTTGATTTCCTTTTGCTTTGCCATGGCGTCCTCCTATCTGTCGGCGGCCTCCGCCGTCTGGCTGTTGTCGGTGGGCTGTCCGGCCCGCTTGCCCCGCCGCTCCAGCGACGCCTGCACCCGGCGCTGGGCCACGTCCTCACCCCCAAACGATAAAAAATTTAGGCCACACATGGCCGTGTGGCCTTGTGTAACCTAATAATAATGGCTGCCTTTCCGTAGGATTTGTCAATCAATACTTGTAATCCCGCCCCAAATCTGCTATACTAAGCTGACGCTTCCTAAAATGGAGAAAATTTCACCCAAAAACCGGATCTTCCGAGATAACGATATGAGAATCTTTTTGGAACAATTTGACTGGGCCGGCCTGATGAGCCTTTTCCAGCGGATATTGGGGGTGCTGGTGTGCCTGACCGTCCATGAAACCTGCCACGGCCTGGCCGCCTACGCCCTGGGGGACCCCACTGCCAAGCGAATGCGGCGGCTGAGCTTCAACCCCCTGCACCATATCGACTGGCTGGGCCTGGCCTCCATGGTCATTTGCGGTTTCGGCTGGGCCAAGCCGGTGCCGGTGGATATGCGGTACTTTAAAAAGCCCAAGACCGGCATGGCCGTCACCGCTCTGGCGGGGCCGGTATCCAATATGCTGCTGGCCCTGCTTCTAATACTGTGCGCGTCAATTATAGCGGGGGCCGCTCCGGCGAACGCCGTCACCGTGTGGCTGTTCGATTTCCTGCTGGGCACGGCGGTGCTGAGCGTTGGACTGGGATTGTTCAACCTGGTTCCGATCCCGCCCCTGGACGGGTCCAAGGTGCTGTTCGCTCTGCTGCCGGAGCGGGCTTATCTGACCCTGATGCGCTATGAGCGGTACGGGATGCTGGTGTTGCTGCTGCTGGTCTGGCTGGACGTAGGGGGCAGCTATCTGTCCGGAGCGATTGGCGCGGTCTGCCAGTGGATGATAGGGCTGTTTTTTTGATATACTTGATACGGAGGGCCGGGGATGGACGAACCAGTCTACAAGCTGGAACAGGTGGTACACAGCCGGGAGGGCATGGAGGACTTCGAGGGTCCCCTGGATCTGATCCTGTTCCTGCTGAGCAAAAATAAGATTGAGATCCAGGACATCCCCATCGCCCTTATTCTGGAGCAGTATCTGGAGTATCTGGAGCGGCGGCAGCGGATGGATCTGGAGGTAGCCAGCGAGTTTGCCGCCATGGCTGCCCAGCTGATGTTTATCAAAACCAGGATGCTGCTCTCCATGGAGGACGAGGAGGCCAAGAGCGAAATGGCCGAGCTGATCCGCTCCCTGGAGGAGCGGCGCAGCGGGGAAAACTATGCCAAAATCAAGTTCGTCACCGCCCGCTTGGACGCTATGGGGGAGTTCGGCGGCCGGATTTTTCTGCGCACCCCGGAGCCCATGGAGCGGGGGAGAGCGTACACCTACAGCCACGTCCCCGCCGACCTGCTCGCGGCCATGGGGGAAATCCTGGGTCGGGAGGAGCGGCGGCAGCCATTAAGCGCTGGCAGCTTCCAGGATATCGTGCGCCAGGAGCCCTATCCGGTAGCGGGGAAGGCCCGGGAAGTTTTTCAGCGCCTGTGCCGGGGGATTACCAGCTTCCGGCTCCTGTTCCGGGGCAGCCGCAGCCGCAGCGAGGTGGTGGCGACCTTCCTGGCGATCTTGGAGCTGTGCCGGGCCAGAATTGTCACACTCTCCGGCGGTGAGCGGGACTGTACCGTCACTGCCACCGGCGTGGATATCGACGCCCTTCAGCTGTAAGCATTCTTTTTATAAGGTAGGACGGGAGAGCCATTGGATAACAAGGAAATGCAAATTGCCGCGGAGAGCGTCCTCTTCGCCTCCGGAGAGCCGGTACATATCAGCCGCATCTGCATGGCTCTGGATACGGACCGTCCCCGGGCGGAGGAAGCCCTGCAGCGGCTGGGAGATTACTACGCCTTTGAGCGCCGGGGCATCCGCCTCATCCGGATGGAGGACAGCTATCAGCTCTGTTCCGCGCCGGAGTACGCGGAGATCATCCGCCGGGCCTTTGAGATACGAAAGGCTGCCAAGCTCAGCCAGCCGGCCCTGGAGGTGCTGGCTATCGCGGCCTATTACCAGCCGGTGACCCGGGCCCAGGTAGACCAAATCCGTGGGGTGGACAGCGCCTATACCATGGGGCTGTTGCTGGACCGGGGACTCATTGAGGAGTGCGGCCGCCTGTCGGCCCCGGGCCGGCCACGGCTGTACCGCACCACACAAGGTTTTCTCCGGGCCTTTCATATTTCCTCGTTGGAGGAGCTGCCGCCGCTGCCGGGGATGGCGGAGGGCGATCAGATAAGTCTGGAGGACCACTCGGAGCCGGCGGAGGAATAACGGACGGACATGGACGGCGGGAAAGGGGGGATACGCCTTGGCGGGAAGAATCATACTGGGGATTCTGCTGGCCCTTGCGCTGCTGCTGGCAGTGCTCCTGACGGTCCCGGTGAAGCTCCGCTTTTCCTACGAGGATGGCGCGCCGCAGCTCTGGGTCCGTTATGGGCCGGTGAGGCGGCGGATATTCCCCGCGCTGGAGAAGGAAGAAAAATCTTCCTCTAAAATCAAGAAAAAAAAGAAACCATCCAAGAAAAAAGAGAAAACGGATAAACCTGCCAAAAAGAAGGCCGGGATCAACAGGGAGCAGATTCTTTACGCCCTGGAAAAGCTGCCCCCTATCCTGGGACGGGCCCTGCAGAGGACGGGGCGGAGCATCCGCGTCCGGCCCTTGAAGGTTTATGTACTGGTGGCGGGCCGGGACCCGGCGGATACGGCTCTGCTGTACGGTCAGCTGGAGGCTGCGCTGCACGGGGCTTTGCCGCTTCTGGAGCGGGCCGTCTGGATCGAGGATCAGGATATCCGGCTCTTTCTGGACTTTTCCGTCCGGGAGGCGGATGTGATCGCCGATGTGGGCGTGTCTCTGCGGCCGGGGAGTCTGGTGTGGATCGCCCTGCGGGCGGGCGGGAGCCTGCTGAAATGGTTCCTGGGTTTCCGGAAGCTGGCCTATCCACTGCCGAAGGAGACGGATGGAAAACCGGTGAAGCCGGATCAAACGGCGAAAGAAGCGAATGCGGAGCATGAGGCCGCCTGACCGGCCTGCGAAAGGAGTATATGGACATGGATAAGAACAATCCCATCGGCGATTTGATGCAGGAGAGCATGGCGAAGCTGCGGGAGCTGGCGGATACCAACAGTATCATAGGCCAGCCCATCCATACCCCCGACGGCGTGACCCTGATCCCCATTTCCCGGGTGAGCATGGGCATGGGCGGCGGAGGCGCTGTTTTTGGCAAGAAGCAGCCCGATAACCCGGAAGGCAGCCTGGGCAGCGGCCTGGGTATGGGCGTCCACATCGACCCGGTGGCCTTCCTTGTCGTGAAGGATGGCTTTACCCGGGTAATACCCGTGGCTGCGCCGCCGATGAACACGGTGGACCGGGTGATTGAAATGGCTCCGGACGTGATCGACAAGGTGACCGGCTTTATTGAAAAACAGCAGGATAAGAAAAAGGCGGCGGAGGAGGCGGAGGCCGACATCGGCGCCGAGGTTGAGCTTCCCGCAGAGGGCTGCTGATTTACTGCGAAAAAACAGGAAAGATTTTTTGCGTTTGCTTCCGGCCCGGACGTGACATACTATCCCTATCCAAAGACACCGGAGGTAGGATATGGGAACGGGCAGACTGGGACAGAGAATTGTATGCGCGGTTTTGGCGGCGGGGCTGCTGGCCGGCCCGGCGGGGGCGGTGGAGACTTCCGCCGCCTCGGCGGCGCTTATTGAGCAGAGCAGCGGACGGGTGCTCTATGAACAGAACGCCGGTCAGGAGCGGCTGATTGCCAGCATCACCAAGATCATGACCGCCATAACGGCCCTGGAGCACGGGGACAAGACGCGGGAATACACCGTTACCGCTCAGGATATGGCGGAGGGCTCCTCCATGTACCTCAAGCCCGGGGACGTGTTGCGCCTGGAGGAGCTGCTCTACGGACTGATGCTGGCCAGCGGCAATGACGCCGCCCTGGCGGTGGCGCACTGCGTGTCGGGGAGCGTGGAGGCGTTCGTGGAGCTGATGAACGAGACGGCTCGCCATCTGGGCCTGATCCACACCCACTTCGTCAATCCTAACGGCCTGGATGCCGAGGGACACTACTCCAGCGCGGGGGATATGGCGGCCCTGGCGGCCTATGCCCTGCAAAATCAGGATTTCCGCCGGATTGTCTCTACCGCGTCCATCACCATCGGGGACCGCTATCTGGCGAACCACAACAAGCTGCTGCGCATGTGCGAGGGCTGTATCGGCGTCAAGACCGGCTATACCAAGGCGGCGGGCCGGACCCTGGTGTCCGCCGCCGTCAGGGACGGCATGACCCTGGTGTGCGCCACCCTCAACGACGGCAACGACTGGAACGACCACATGACTCTGTTGGACTATGGCTTCGCCAACTACCACATGGAGAC
>VSNB01000245.1:1857-4653 GCA_009774055.1 Clostridiales bacterium | reverse complement strand
GATTTTGGGATGTACCAGCCGCCGCACAGGACGCACTTTTTTCTTTCCCGGCGGTGGAGCAGGGCGGCGCACAGGCTCTCGTCCAGGGGCAGCACCGCCGCCCGGAACCACTTGCAGACCAGCGAATAGCTGATGCTCTGCGGGCAGACACATTCCTCCCCATTGTCCAGCAGGAGGCAGTTGCCGTCCTGGTAGTTGCAGCACTCATGCACCAACCGCCGGACGGTTCGGTATTGCTGGTAGTCCAGACGGATGATGTTATCGGTCATGCTCGTCCCTCCGCTGGCTGGGTGCGCCGTGAAGCACCTGGTCGATGTTCCGCTTGACGGTCAGCAGCTCGTCCGCCTGCCGCTTGCGGTAATGGTACTCGGTGTACCCGGCGTTCTTCTCGGAGAGCAGGGCCTCGATCTCCTCCGTCAGCCGTTTGATGGTGGGCAGCTTGGTAATGCCCTTGGCCTTGAAGAAACGAACAGCGGCCTCGGAGCGGAGCAGGTCGGCCTCATGCTTCTGTCGGTAAGCGGCGCGGGCCTTGGGTGTTTTTTGTGCGGCAAGGCCATCCCGGACAGCCTTGGTGTCCCGGTAGATGATGATTTGCCGCCGCAGCTCTTTTTTCTCTTTCAAGGCCGTTTCGATGGGCTTCAGCTTGGCAGAGCTGTCATGCACAGCGGCAAAGGCGGCGGACACAGCGGCGTCCAATTCCTCCGGCGAGGAAAAGCCATGCTCGGTGTAGAGGTTGAGGGCCTGCGCCGCCTGTTTCAGATTGAAGGTGGAGGCCCAACGCTGATAGCCGATGCCCTTGCCCTGGGCTTTCTTGGCCTCAATGTCCACCATACGTTGAACACCCTGGGGCTGGCGAAGCTGCTCCCGGATGCTGGGCTTGGCTCCGCGGCTGGGACGGGCAGCGTTGCGTTCCAGAGCGGCACCGACGGCGGCGCGGTCGAACTCGTCCCCCAGCTTCCGGGCGGTGATGGGCTTGGTGCGGTCGGGGGTGAGGTAGGACAACCGGCCCCGGCTCTCTTTGACGGTGATGCCCCGCTGCAACAATCGCTGGGCAAAATCCTCGAAACTGACAGCCACGGCAAGAACAGCTCGTATCTCCTGGCGCAGCTTCTCCTTGTCCGTTTCAAACTTGGTAGGCGGCTTACCCTGGGCGGCGCTCTCCTTGTCCAGAGCAAGCTGTCCTTTCCGTTGCGCCCAATACTCCCGGTCGGTGACACGGCTCTTGCTCCCGCCCAGCAGGTCTATCTGGTACAGCCCCGCCCCCTGGCACAGCTCCATGACCTCGGCCCGGAAGTGACGCATGGCAGCGGCGGTGCAGCGGTGCTTGGCCCCGGCCTGGGTGTCGCTGGCCCTGTCCATGTACGGCTTGCGCCCCACTTCCTCCACCCGCAGGGAGTTGATGACGATGTGGACATGGATGTTGCCGCTGTGGTTGTGGCCGTCCGGGTGGGTGCAGACCAGGGCTTGGTGTCCGGGGAACTGCTCGGCGCAGAACCGCTCCCCCAATGCCTGGGCCTTGTCCACCGTCAGGCCGTGGTCGGGACCGTCCCTGGGGTCAAAGGACAGGATGTAGTGATGGCTCTTTACGTCCTCCCGCCGCTGATTTTTGCCATAGCGGAGGTTGGCCCGCATACAGGCCACGGCGAAGTCCTCCCCGCCGCAGTTCAAAGAAGAAATGCGGTAGTCCTGGCGGGGGACAAGCCGCCCCTGCTCGTCCAGGATGGGCCTGCCGGTGAACTCGTCATGCTCGAAGGTGAGGTACTGCTCCGCCGCCCCGTAGTCGGCATTTTTAGAGCTTAAATGTTTCAGTGTTGCCAATGGCTTCACCTACCTCCCGAAGCACCCGAAACTTCAGGGCGGCAAGGTCGGACAGCTCCGCCCGAACCTCGGCGGCGAGGGTGTTGTACGGCGTTCCGTACTCGTTCAGATAGCGGGCGATTTGATTGAGGTTGCCGCCGATTTTGCCGTACTCCCCGGTCAGCTTACCGACAGCGGCAAGCAGCTCGTCATTCACCGGGGACACGGTGATGATGGGCTTGACGGTCGCGCCGGTGATTGCCTGCCGGATAAACTCGGACTGGCTCATACCGTAGGCGGTCAAGCGCTCCATGAAGTCTGCGTGTTCTTCCTCGGTGACACGGGTCTTGATGATGCGGGTGCGGTGGGGCGTGTTGTAGCGTTTGGACAATAATTTTTACCTCCTATTTTGAAATTCCCGTTTGGGTATAATTCGCCCATTATACACTTTTCAAGTTTTCCATATTCAGTTGTCATGGGCGGTCTGTTACGCGACTGGAAGGGAACATTAGGCTTTGGAAAAACACAATGCACCCAGGCGGTCAAGACCGTCTGGGTGCAAGGGATTTTTCAATATTCACTTCTTACATCGCTCATCGTCAAGACTATTATAGGCCGAACGAAAAGCATTGTCAATGCGTTTTGGTGTCTACTTTTGTCGTACCCCTTTCTGACCCGATGGAACAGTACAGACGCGAAGCGGGTGTACTGTTCCGGCGGGTGCGCCGCTCTGCGGCGATTGCGGAAACGGCCTCCGATTTCCGCCCGGTCAGGCGAGAACGCAACGGGCGAGGCTGACGGATTTTTGTGGCGCGGCTGCGCCATAACACCGGCGCTCCGCGCCGGTCAGCAGGGTTTGGGGAAGGCACTCCCCAACAAGTAGCAGACCAGGGGAACAAATGAGCGGAGCGAAATTTGGGCCACGGGTCGATACTTGCTCTCAGTTACCATAGCTGATACAATAGAATGAAGTCTTCAAAAAATTTTTGAAAGCCCTTG
>VSNB01000245.1:0-1757 GCA_009774055.1 Clostridiales bacterium | reverse complement strand
CTTGCTCTCAGTTACCATAGCTGATACAATAGAATGAAGTCTTCAAAAAATTTTTGAAAGCCCTTGTAAGATTTTTCGGTATTTTACGTCTTATAGGGGTGAAGGGACCTTCAAATATCGGAGAGGAGGCGCAACCTTGGAGGACTGCCAAATCATAGAGTTGTACTGGCATAGGAACGCAGAAGCAATATCCGAAACCGCCAACAAGTACGGAGCTTACTGCTTCTCCATCGCCGAAAATATACTGCACAGCGTGGAAGATTCCGAGGAGTGCATCAACGATACATGGCTTCACACCTGGAACGCGATTCCGCCCCAGCGCCCCAAGGTGCTTCGGATGTTTCTGGCGAAAATCACGCGCAATCTCTCCTTTGACCGTTTTCGCGCACGAAATACAGAAAAGCGGGGCGGCGGTGAGATCACCTTGGTTTTGGACGAGCTGGTGGAGTGCCTCTCCGGCGGGAAGGATGCGGCAGTGGAATACGAGTCCAAAGAATTGGAGGAGTGCATTCAACGTTTCGTGCGGACGCTGCCGGAGCAGGAGGGAAACATATTCCTGCGCCGATATTTTTTCAATAAGCCAGCCGCTGTGATTGCGCGGGAGTATGGAATGACAAAAAACAATGTGACGGTAATCCTCAGCCGGACGCGAAAAAAACTCCGGCGGGAACTGGAAAAGGAGGGCTATCTGTGAATGTTGAAAATCTGTACCGGGCCATCGGTACGGTGGATGGCGATTTGTTGGAGCGGTGCGAAACCGCTGTCCGCAGAGGCGGGGCAAAGTCTAACTGGCTGAAATGGGCGGGCGCGGTGGCGTGTTTTGGCCTGATTGTCACAGTAGCTATAGCAGCATTACCGGGCATTTTGAAAGGGCCAGGTGGAGTTGTGTCGCCTCCTTACTCTAATGTGCCTGGGCCTGCGGTCAGCGATGGTGATAATCACTCCAACGCAGACTCGTCCCAGTCGGTTGAACCTGGTACTGTCCAAGTTGGGGATACTCGGGCTGAAAAATGGCTGACCGCAGAAGAACTGGGATTGGAAAATTCGGAAGGGATAATTTCCAGCGGCCTTGCAGTTCCGATTTTCATTTCCTATCAGGGCGGTTTTTATGGTGTTGTGGGCGAGGGCCAACTGGACAATCCGCGTTTTGCCCCCTCGGAAAGCGAGAATTTGCTTTTCAATACCCATTATACTCATACTGTTTATCTGGTGGAGGGGCATACTAACTGCATCGCTATTCACATCAATGGCATGGAGGTCTACGAGAAAATCTTTGATGTGACCTTTGTGGTAGATGGAACTACCTATGCTATTGCCTACTCCCCGGTAATGAATGCTGACTACAACTTGGGAGATGTGGTGCTGGAAACCGAAGACTACACTGTTTATGAGGCAGTAAAACTCCAAGGGGAACCAGCCCGGTGCGTGGAATACATCGTGGACATTCTTCCCCTTCTCCAGAGAGAGAGGCCGAACCTTTTTGACGGCTCCGACTTGGAACCGGACGGGTACTATAGGGAACAGTGGCAACTTGCCCTGCCGCTGGAGTGAGCAACCCTGGAGACAGCCCTATAAAACGCACCGCATGGCCCTATGGCTGTGCGGTGCGTTTTTGAGTGTTTTCGGAATAGCGGGGTGGCTGTCAATTCGACAAAGTTTCTTTGTGATACTTTACCGCATATGAGCATTCGCGCCAGGGTTATCATTGCCGTAACCTTCCAGCAGGTTGATGACGCCCCAGATACCGAGGCCGGCTC
>VSNB01000244.1 GCA_009774055.1 Clostridiales bacterium | reverse complement strand
CCTATCCTGATACTTCTCCTGCTGACGCGCCCGACCCGGATCCGCCGCCCGAACCCGAGCCTGAACCGGAGCCTGAGCCCGAGCCCGAGCCGGAACCTCTCGAAAACATCGACGACGATGATGTCCCTCTGGAAGGCGCTGACTACGAAGAGGTTCCCCAGACTGGCGATGATTCCCGCATCCTGGTATTCGGCACAATCGGCGCCGCCGCTATGGGCGGCATCCTGGCGCTGGACTACATGAAGAAGCGTAAGCATAACGACGCTGAGTAATCGCCCCCATATCCCAGCATACGCGAAGAAATCTAAAACAGCCTCCCAGTCCCTGGACCCCGTGTCCAGGGACCTTTTTGTCAGCAGAGCCGCCAGCCCTGTCCAATTTCCCTCTTGCACCCAACCGCCCGACCGGTTATAATGGGGAAAACCAGAGAAAGGACGGCTTTTTCCATGAAATACGATTTTACTTCTATCATCGACCGCCGGGGCCGGGACGCTCTGGCGGTCGACGCCCTGGGCGCCATGCCCGGCTTCTCCCCCTCCAAGCCCAAGGATGGCTTCGACCTCATCCCCATGTGGGTGGCGGACATGAACTTCCCTGCCGTACCCTCGATCCCGCAGGCCATTATCGCCCGCGCCCAGCACACCACCTACGGCTACTTCCAGCCCTCGGCGGAGTACTTTGACGCCATTATCCACTGGCAGGCGGACCGCAATGGCGTTTCCGGCCTGACGGAGGAGTGCATCGGCTATGAAAACGGCGTCCTGGGCGGGGTGCTCAGCGCCTTGGGCGCGGTTTGCTCCCAGGGCGACCAGGTTCTCATCCACTCCCCCACCTACGTCGGCTTCACCGAAAAGCTGGATAACCGCGGCTACCGCATCGTCCACAGCCCCCTGTCCAAGGACGGCGAAGGCGTCTGGCGGATGGATTTCGACGATATGGAGAAGAAGCTGGTGGAAAACCGAATCCACGCCGCCATTCTCTGCTCCCCCCACAACCCCTGCGGCAGGGTCTGGGAGCGTTGGGAGCTGGAGCGGGCCATGGAGCTGTTCCGGAAGCACAACGTGTTCGTAGTCTCCGACGAAATCTGGTCCGACATCACCCTTTACGGTCACAAGCACATCCCCACCCAGTCCATCTCCGAGGATGCCCGCCAGCGGACCATGGCGATCTACGCCCCCTCCAAGACCTTCAATCTGGCGGGTCTGGTGGGCAGCTACCGGATCATTTATAACCCATGGCTCCGGGACCGGGTGGCGCGGGAGGCATCCCTGACCCACTACAACAACATGAACGTCCTGTCCATGCACGCCCTTATAGGAGCCTACAGCGCCGAGGGACGAGAGTGGGTGGACGAGCTGCGGCAGGTCATCGCAGGAAACATGGACTACGCCGTTTCCTTCATCCAAGAACACTTCCAGGGCATCGAAGTATCCCGGCCCCAGGGTACCTACATGCTCTTCCTGGACTGCACCGGCTGGTGCGAGGCCCACGGGAAAACCATCGACGAGGTCCTGCAGGCCAGCTGGGACGCAGGCGTGGCCTGGCAGGACGGGCGGCCCTTCCACGGCCCCTGCCATATCCGGATGAATCTGGCCTTGCCCTTGAGCCGGGTGCAGGAGGCAATGGCGCGGCTGGAGAAGTATGTGTTCTGAGGCAAATCAGTCAGTTGGAAATCAATGAAGGTCCACAAATGGCTGTTAAAATTTTAATAGAAATGCAATTCTGGACTATGCCATATTGATCGAGGACTAAATGAAACATGAGCGGCAAGGCGAAACGCCTTGCCGCTCATGCTCTCTTCAGAATCTATTTCATCAACTTCCTGCACGACCTTGTCAGCTCCTCCAGGGTGGAACAGGGGGCCATCTGGCACAGGGAGGCCATGGTCTGGATACTAGCCATGTAGGGCCATTTCCTCTGGGGGATCGGGTTGAGCCACAGTACCCTTCCCGCCTGCCGGCGGGCCTCCACCAGGGCCTGGGCCGCCCGGGGCAGATCGATGGTCTTTGTGTCCGACAGGATCAGCAGGGTGGCGGAGGGCCCCAGCGCCGGAGGACGGCGCTGGCACAGCTCCTCCAGGGCCCGCCCCAGGTCGGTGCCCCGGCCAAAGAGGCCGGAGGAGCGCACATAGTCCCGGAAGGCGTCCATATTCTGTAAGGCGAATGCGTCCACCTCCCGCACCTCCTCGGAAAACAGGAAGGTCTGGGAGGACTCGGACACCTCGCTCATGGACTTGATGAACCGCAGCACGAATTCCGAAAACTGCAGCATGGACCCGGACACGTCGCACAGCAGCACCAGCCGCCGCTTCTTCTGCCGCTTTTTCCGGTAGGAGAGGCGATAGAAGCTCCCCCCGGTTTCCAGGCCCTTCCGGATGGTCCGTCGGAAATCCAGCTTGCCGCTGTGTCCCCTGCGCTGTTTCCGGTGGCTGAGCTCCGCGTCCAGCTGCCGGGAAATGGCGGTAATGAGGGCCGCCGCCCGGGGGATGTCCGCCTCCTTGAACTGGGAAATATCCCGGTACAGCAGGGCCATATCCGGGTCCAGCTCCTCGCTGCCCACGGCGGCGTCGTCCTCCATCGCCATCTGCTGATCCAGCAGGAAGCGCATGAATACCGAGCGAATGAAATTGCTGTACAGCCTGGGACTGCGGCTGAGGTTCCCCTTCATCTTTTCCAGCATCTGCCGCAGCTGATCCCGCTTGTCCTCGCTCATGCGGACGTAGACCTCCTGGAGGTCCTCCCTGAGGTCCATGCTCTGGCCGTTCACCTGCATGTCCCGCTCCGCCTCCTGGCGGCGTTGGGCCAGCTCACGGGCCTCCGCCTCCTGCTTCCGCCGGATCGCATCCCGCTGCTCCGCGCTGACAAAAAAGCCGTCGAAGCACCGCTGAAAAACCGCCTGCTCCTCCCTGCTCTTGGCGTACACCGCCTGCAGGGCCAGCCGCACGGTTTCCCGATCCCCCATGTCCAGAACGGTCAGGATTTCACAGGCGTCCGCCGTCTCCTGGGTCCCCACCGCCAGCCCCTCGCCCCGCAGCATAGCGGAAAATTCCGCCAGCTTTTCCACGTAGACGCTCATGCCGGATGGTGTCCGCATGCGCCGCAGTGTTCATGTCCCTGGTCATGGCTATGTCCGCAGTCATGGCCGTAGAGCACATCCCCCGCGGCCTCCAGGTCCTCGCTGCTTTTCAGCACAAAGCCCATGGTCTGCCTGGCAGCCTCCTTCGTCAGGTCGCTGATCCCCAGCGCCTCCAGGGCGGACACCCAGTCCAGCGTTTCCGCGATGGAGGGCTTTTTCAGGATTGCTTCGCTTTCCCGCAGGTCGTGGATGGCCTGGGCTGCTTGGACAGCCAGGTGCTCATTGACGTTGGGCCGCTTGGCCTTGATAATGGCGACCTCCCGCTCAATATCCGGATACTGCAAATAGAGGTAGGCGCACCGCCGCCGCAGTGCCTCCCCCAGGGGTCTGGTCCGGTTGGATGTCAGCACCACAAAGGGGATGGATTTTGCCTTCACCGCCCCCGTCTCGGGGATGGTCACCTGCATTTCGCTGAGCAGCTCCAGAAGGAACGCCTCGAACTCCTCGTCGGCTTTGTCGATCTCGTCGATGAGCAGCACCACCGGCTCCTCGGACCGGATTGCCCGCAGCAGGGGCCGCTCCAGCAGGTATTCGTCGCCGAAGAGGGACCGGGTCAAATCGTCCGCGTCCCGCCGGTCCATCTGCACCTGGATGCTCAGCAGCTGCTTCTGGTAATTCCACTCGTAGAAGGCCTTGCTCTCGTCCAGGCCCTCATAGCACTGGAGGCGCACCAGCTCCCGGTCCAGAGCGGAGGCCATGACCTTGGCGATTTCAGTTTTTCCTACACCGGCGGGGCCCTCAATGAGCAGGGGCCGGCCCAGCCGGAGGGCCACCAGCAGGGTGGCGGCTACATCGCCGGAGCAGATATATTTCGCTTCATCTAATTTCCTTTGCAAAGCGTGGATGTCCATATCGCTTCCTCCTTTGTGAAGTATTTAACAGAAATTCTTCTTCACCATATCATATTTTCTGCTAAATTGCAATCATTTTTCTGTGGAAAAATGATTGCGGATGGGGTAGAATAGATGGGCGGGGATCTTCGCGCCCTTTGGGCGCGAACGGGAAATTCTTCTCGAATCGGCCCGGGACCTGCGCGGCCCCGGACTCCGCACCTACTTTTGCCGCGCGGCAACGATTATTCATGACCGCATCGAGCGGTCATGAATAATTGATTGTTTGCGGCCACTCGATGTGGTCGTGAACAATCTTAGTAGGCAAAAACGCGCTTGAACCTACGGTTCAAGACTCCCTTAAACGGGGATTAAAGGGCTGTGCGGCGCTGATTGGGATAGGCGAAGCCTCCGAATTTCTGATCCTACGGGTATCTAATCTAGTGGCTTGGCGATTGACCAACTCCGCCTGCCGGCCTGTTAAAGGGGTAGAGCCTACTAGGGGGACCTTCTAACGAAACTGCCCCGGGAGTTCCCAAAGCGGTGCGGTAGGGACTGCCGATCACATCGTTGGATAGGCGCTTCGCCCGATACATGGGAGCCAACCTGCTTCAGACCGGACAGACTACAGTGGAAGCGCAAAACAAATAACCCCCGTAATGCGAAGGATTCTCAAGGGACGGAACGTCCCTTGAGGGTGCTTTT
>VSNB01000243.1 GCA_009774055.1 Clostridiales bacterium | reverse complement strand
ACTCTTTATTTCTGCCCAGATGCTTACTTTTGCTCTCATCGCCATCCTCATTAGAAGATTTTAAACAGGCTCTTACAGGCAAGTAAAAAGAAGTAACCGCCCAATCTGTCCCCACAGTCGGCGGTTACTCTTTTGAGAAACTATAGCAATCATCAGAATTCCAGGCAAAAGTTCGGGGGTACAAAGTGCGCATGGCTGCGTTGTCGTCCTTGGCGGGCGTCAGCCCGCCCGCGTCCTCCGCCTTGCCCTGCACGCTTTGTCCGCCCCTCCTTTTTTGTCTCGAATTCTGAAGCTTGCTATAGCTTTTGGGGGCTGACCGTCTGCCGGCAGCGCCCTTTCTGTTTTCCATATAACCGCTTCCTGTGGATTTGTCAAGCCGCTCCGCGTCCGTAAAAGCGTAGGTTCGCAGAATAAAGCAGCAGCCAGGATGACAAGCATCCTGGCTGTTCCGCGTGCCCCCTCAAAAGATGCTTCGCATCTTTTTTGATCTTCAAGGATTGGGGTCCTTCTCCTCATCCTCCGCCATGGGGTCCAGCAGCAGGGGGTAGACGGGGCCCAGGTAGCTGCCCGCGGCGTTCATGGCGCCGCCCAGAAGAAGCAGCCGCCGGTTCCGCTCCCGGGTCCGCTCCGCGCTGTCCTCCGCCGGGTTCTCCCGGAAGGGAATCCCCGTGTCAAAGCCAAAATCAAAATCTATCGGCATCTTCTCTCACCTCGCTCCCAGTTTCCCCGCTGAAAGGGTTTTTATCGCCGGAAATGATTTCCCGCGCATATTCGCCCGCCGGCGGCAGATACTAGCGGGGAAAACCTTTCACAAGGAGAACTTGCCATGGAAATTTCAAAGCAGGACTATCAAAAATACGTCCAGGAGCGGGCGAAGAGCTCCCCCATCGTCAAAAACTGCGCCCTGGCCTTCGCCTTCGGCGGGGGCATCTGCGTGCTGGGACAGGTTGTCATGGACGGCTGGACCGCTATGGGGCTGGAGAAAACTGACGCGGGGACGGCAACCTCCATTTCCCTGGTGCTCCTCTCGGTGCTGCTGACGGGGCTGAATCTGTACAACAAGCTGGGCCGCTGGGGCGGCGCGGGGACCCTGGTGCCCATTACGGGCTTCGCCAACGCGGTGGCCTCCCCGGCCATCGACTTCAAGAGCGAGGGCCTCGTCACCGGCATGGCGGCGAAGATGTTCACCGTGGCGGGGCCGGTGATCGTCTTCGGCGTGGCCGCCAGCGCGGCCTACGGCGTGATCCTGATGCTGCTGTAGGAAAAAACTGGCCCCGCCGCCCAAAAACATGTTGCCCGTCGCCCTCCCGTCAGGTATACTGTACTTACCTGATTTCTGACGAGGAGGGACGATACATGGCGGAAAAAGCATTTGACGTAATCGCGCTGGGAGAGCTGCTGGTGGACTTTACGGAAAACGGCCTCAGTGGGCAGGGCAACCCCCTGTTCGAGGCCAACCCCGGCGGGGCCCCCTGCAACGTTCTCGCCATGCTGAAGAAGCTGGGCCGCAGCTGCCTGTTCGTGGGCAAGGTGGGCCGGGACATGTTCGGGGACATGCTGGAGGCGGTGGTCCGGGAGGCGGGCATCTGCACCGGCGGCCTGGTCCGGGACGATGCGGCCAGAACCACCCTGGCCTTCGTGAAGAAGCTGCCGGACGGGGACCGGGACTTCTCCTTCTACCGCAACCCCGGCGCGGACATGGCCCTCACCGAGGAGGAGGTCCCGGAGGCGCTGCTGGCGCGGTGCCGGGCCTTCCACTTCGGCTCCCTGTCCATGACCCACGAGGGGGTCCGCCGGGCCACCCGCCGGGCCGTCTCCCTGGCGAAGGCCGGCGGGGCCCTGCTCTCCTTCGACCCCAACCTCCGGCCCCCTTTGTGGGCGGACCTGAAGGAGGCCCGGGCGCAGATCGCCTGGGGCCTGGGCCAGTGCGGCGTGCTGAAGATCGCCGACAACGAGCTGGCGTTCATGACCGGGGAGACGGACTTCGACCGGGGCGCGGCCATCCTGCGGGCGCGGTTCCCCAACATCCGCCTGTGCTGCGTGACGGCGGGGCCGGAGGGGAGCTATGCCTACTATGAGGACAAGCGGGTATACGTCCCCGCCTGCCGCCTGGGGGGAACCGTCGAAACCACCGGGGCGGGGGACACCTTCTGCGCCTGCGCGCTCCACTTTGTCCTGGACCGGGGGCTGGAGGGGCTGTCGGAGGGGGACCTGGAGAAGATGCTCCGCTTCGCCAACGCCGCCGCCTATCTGGTCACCACCCGGAAGGGGGCCATCCGCTCCATGCCGGAGCGGGAGCAGGTGGAGGCGCTGCTGGAGCGCATGTAGGGACCGGGACACAAAAAAAGCCGCCGGAGGTTGCCGTGGAAAAGGCAACTTCCGGCGGTTTTCGCCCATAGGCATCATCTTCTTGACAGGAGGCGCTTATGGGCGAGAAAAAGGGATATGTGAAGCTGTGGCTGAGCTATGAGACGTACTTCGGGGCCTACACCCCGGAGCAGGTGGGGAACCTGACGCTGGCGATGCTGGCCTACAAAAACGACGGGACGGAGCCGGAATTCTATGGGCCGGAGCGGTTTATCTGGCCCGCCATCCGGCGGGACATCGACGAGTCCCGGGCCGCCCAGGAGGCCGCCGCGGAGCAGCACCGGGCCTGCGGCAGGCTGGGCGGACGCAAACGGACGGACCCCTCCCCGGAAAACCAAATTGGTTCCGGCGAAACCAATTTGCCCCCATGGACAAAGGACAAGGACATAGACATGGACTATGGTCATGGTCAGGGAGAAGGACAGGGAGAAGGCCCCGCGTGGGCGCGGGAAAAAATGGCCTCCGCTGACCGCCTCCTGGCCCAGCTGATACGGGAAGCGAAAGAGGAGGCCGCCGAAGCCGCCGAGGCGGGGGATGTTGTCTAGGGCATGTTTGAAAATTGTCAACACGCCCAAACAGCGGGCCTTTTTCTGCCATACTGCGTTAAATTTTCTTGCCATCCGTCAGGATGCCCGCGAAAATTTGCCTTGTCTGGCAAAAAAATTCCTCGCTGTTGGGCATATTGCCAATTATCAAACAAGCCCTAGCCTCCCGCCCACTTCTCCGCCAGGGCCTGGCAGACGGCCCAGGGGTCGAAATCGCCATAGGGCAGGAAGGTCACACAGGCCGCCATGTCCCCCTTCACCGCCACGACCTCGTTCCGGCCCGCCCAGGCCCTGTCCAGGCCGGGGACCTCCAGGGGCCGGAAGTCCTCCCGGCGGCTGAGGGTGGCGGTGCGCATCAGGGCCTCCGCCAGCCACTCCGCCATGGACGGGAGGCGCAGGCGGTAGACGTCCTGGTACAGGGCGGGGCCCATGCCGCTGGGGTCCTCGTGGTATTCCCGCATGTCCCAATGGTCCGCCAGAAGGCCGGGGCTGTAAGTCACGCCGCTGTCCCGGTTCATGAACGAGGTCCGCTCCCCCTCGCAGCCCAGGTCCGCCAGGAGCAGGTAGGGGTCCGCCGTCTCCTCCGGCAGGTCCCCGGAACGGGTGGCGGCGAGCTGGACCGCCAGCAGCAGGGCGCTGAGGAGGACCAGGGACCACAGCGTCCCGTTCACCGCCCGGTGGACCCGCCGCCGCCTGTTGGGGCTGTGGTCCAGGGGGACGCCCCGCTTCATCCGCCGGTAGGTGCGGGTGATGAGGAGGGCGTTCCTGAGCCGGCTATAGCACGCCTGGAGCAGCAGGGCCCCCGCCAGCAGGAACAGGGGCGTCAGCTCTGCCAGGCTCCGCCGGAAGGACGCGGCGAACTTCCCCGCGCCGTTGAGGGTCAGGTAAAGGAGCAGCCACAGGCCCCACATCGCCGCCGCGGGGACCCAGCCCCACACCGCGTCCCGCTTCATGCGCTTGAGCGTCTCCGCCTGCTGGGCGGGGTCGGCGTAGAACTCCGGGGCGCCGCTGCCCGCCGGGGAGCGGAAGATATACAGGGGCAGGCTGGTGCACACATGCTCCCAGCCGCAGTCGGCGAACACCGCCAGCTGCTCCTCCGGCATGGCATTGGCGCTCCACGCCCCGGGGTGGAAGACCTCGATGCGGTAGCGGGTCTCGCCGGGCTCCGCGGGCTCGAAGCGGCTGAAATACGCCCCCCGCTTCTTCAGCCGCCAGCCCCGGGCCTCCATATCGCCGTAGAATTTCTCGTTTTCCCCCAGCTCGTACTGGCCGGGATGCAGTTTGTATCTGCGCTTCATGGCTCTCCCTCCTCCAACAGCGTTCCGTCCGCCACCAGACGCTTGAGGCGGCGGTACTCCGCCAGCAGGGCGGTCCGGCCCGTCTCGGTGATGGCGTAGTTCTTCCGCCGGCCCTCCTCGCCGGTGAAGGCGATGAGCCCCTCCCGGTTCATCCGGGCCAGGACCCCGTACAGCGTCCCGGGGCCCATTTCCAGCCGTCCGCCGGAGAGCTCCTTCACCCGCTGCATCATGCCGTAGCCGTGGCCCGGGCGCAGCAGGGAGAGGAGGATATAATACATGGCCTCTGTCATGGGGCTCTGGTCCGGCATGGGGGCTCCTTTCTGTCCTGTCAAAAAAGATGCGGGGCATCTTTTTGAGGGGCGGCAAACTCCTGCGGAGGGCTTTTGGGCAGTGTGCGTTCTATTATGCGTCTCGATATATCGTGATACATAATAGCATGGGGGAGGGCGGATGTCAAGGGGGAG
>VSNB01000242.1 GCA_009774055.1 Clostridiales bacterium | reverse complement strand
CCCCCGCTGTGTTTCTCACGGGCTCTGTGGCGGCCCGATGTTGAATTGTTACCGTGATGTGGCCGGCTTTCGCGGCCCTCTGCCTGACTGCGAAAAAAATCTGTTGAGGAAATCGCTATGCTGTACCAAGCTGCCAACCCCCACGGCGGGGACCTGTACGGTCGGGCCGTGACGCTGGACTTTTCCGTCAATACCAACCCGCTGGGCACGCCGCCCGCCGCCGTGAAGGCGGTGGAGGAGGCCGCCCGGCGGCTGTGCCAATATCCGGACCCCTACTGCCGGGAGCTGACGGCGGCCCTGGCCGGGCACGAGGGGGTCCCGGAGGCGTTCATCCTCTGCGGATGCGGCGCGGCGGAGCTGATCTACGCCTACTGCGGCGCGGCGAAGGTGGACCGGGCCCTGCTGACAGCGCCCACCTTCTCCGAGTACGCCGCCGCCCTGGAGGGGGGGGGGGGCGCGGCGACGTATGTCCCTTTGTCGGAGGCGGAGGGCTTCGCGGTGACGGAGGCGTTTCTGGAGGTCCTGGAGAAAACGGCCTGCCAAACGGTATTCCTGTGCAGCCCCAATAACCCCACCGGGCGGCTGATCGCCCCGGAGCTGCTGGAGAAAATCTGCCGGACCTGCCGGGAGCGGGGCATCCGGCTGTTTGTGGACGAGTGCTTCCTGGAGCTGAGCGACGGAGGCCGGGCGGCGTCCCTGGCGGGCCGGCTGGCGGAATTCCCGGGACTGTTCCTCCTGAGGGCCTTTACCAAAACTTACGGCATGGCGGGCCTGCGGCTGGGCTACTGTCTCTGCGGTGACGGCGCGCTGCTGGCGGAAATGAGCCGGCGGGTTCAGCCGTGGAACGTATCCCTTCCAGCGCAGGCCGCCGGGACGGCGGCGCTGGAGGACAGCGGCTTCCTGGAGGCGTCGCGGCGGCTGATTCAAGCGGAGCGGCCCCGGCTGGCGGCGGGGCTGGAGGAGCTGGGCTTCACGGTGTGCCCCTCCCAGGCCAACTACCTGCTGCTGAAAAGCCCGATACCGCTGCACGGCCCCCTGCTGGAGCGGGGCATCCTGATCCGGGACTGCGCCAACTACCGGGGCCTGGGGCCGGGCTGGTACCGGACGGCGGTGAAGCGGCCGGAGGAGAACCGCCTGCTGCTGGCCGCGCTGGCGGAGATCGCCGGCGGGATACGGAATACATAGGAGAGATCGTATGGCAAAAAATATTATGATCCAGGGCACCATGTCCAACGCGGGCAAGAGCCTGCTGGCGGCGGGCCTGTGCCGGGTGTTCAAGCAGGACGGATACCGGACGGCCCCCTTCAAAAGCCAGAATATGGCCCTCAACTCCTTCATCACCGCCGCCGGCGGCGAAATGGGCCGGGCCCAGGTGGTGCAGGCGGAGGCGGCGGGCATCCCGCCGGACGTGCGGATGAACCCCATCCTGCTCAAGCCCACCACGGACATGGGCAGCCAGGTCATCGTCAACGGCGCGGTCCAGGGCAATATGCGGGCTATGGAGTACTACCGGCGGAAGCCGGAATTCTTCCCCGCGGTGATGGCGGCCTATGAGAGCCTTGCGTCGGAATTTGACATCATCGTCATTGAGGGGGCCGGCAGTCCGGCGGAGATCAACCTCAAGCGGGACGACATCGTCAACATGGGCCTTGCCAAGCGGGTAAACGCGCCGGTGCTGCTGGTGGGGGACATCGACCGGGGCGGGGTGTTCGCCCAGCTGTACGGGACGGTGGCCCTGCTGGAGGAGGACGAGCGGGCCCTGATCAAGGGCGTGGTGGTCAACAAGTTCCGCGGGGACCGGGCCATTCTGGAGCCGGGCCTTGCGATGCTGGAAAAGCTGTGCGGCGTCCCGGTGGCGGGCGTGCTGCCCTATCTGCATGTGGACATCGACGACGAGGATAGCCTGTCGGAGCGGTTCGGCCGGGACGGACAGGCGAAGCTCATCGACATCGCCGTGGCGCGCCTGCCCCGGATCTCCAATTTCACGGACCTGGGCCCTTTCGAGCGGTATGCGAACGTATCGGTGCGGTACGTCTCCTCCCCGAAGGAGCTGGGGGACCCGGACCTGATCGTCCTGCCGGGAACCAAGAGCACTATTGAGGATCTGCGCTGGCTGCGGCAGAACGGCCTGGAGGCCGCAATCAAGCAGGCGGCGTCCCGGGGCACGCCTGTGACGGGCATCTGCGGCGGCTACCAGATGCTGGGCCGCCGTATCTCCGACCCGGAGGGGGCGGAGGCTGCGCCGGGCACGGAACTGTCCGGCCTGGGCCTTCTGGATATGGAGACGGTGTTCCGCGGGGACAAGGTCCAGACCCAGACCCGGGGCCGGTTCGGCGAGATAGAGGGCCTGCTGTCGTCCCTGACGGGCCTGTCCTACGAGGGCTATGAGATCCACATGGGCCGCAGCCGGGAGGCCCGCCCCGCCCTGACCGGAAAGGGGAACGTCTACGGCACCTATATCCACGGCATATTTGACGCGCCCAACGTGGCGGATGAGGTCTTGAAAGCTCTGTGCCGGAGAAAGGGTGCGGACTTCGCCCGGCTGGGCGCCTTCGACGCGGCGTCCTATCGGGAGCGCCAGTACGACCTCCTGGCGGACGCGGTGCGCGCGAGCCTGGACATGGACCTGGTCTACCGGAGTATGGGCGTCGGCCGCCGCTGAGCGGGTGCCCTCTCCCCATAGAGCGGGGCAAAAAGCGATTCTTTTGATCCTTTTCCGTGTGAACAGAAGAAAAGCCGTCCGCCTCCATTACATTTCCGTTACAACGACCAGAAAATGGTTGCCTTTCCTCCGCGCCGTGTAGTATACTACGGCTTAGTCTGCACCGAGGAATGGGGGACGGTGCAGAAGGAAGAGAAAGCCAATTCCGTGCCGCCTGTTGGGGGACGGGCGGCGGGAGCAACCAAATGAGGAATTCAACGCTATGCAGGAAACACAGACGAAACACACTGGAGCCGCCCGCTGGAAACGGCTGTGGCGGCTCATCCGCGGCTGTCGCCGCTACTTTTTCTTTACGATTGCGGCCACCCTTCTGGCCGCTCTCTTCGCCTACCTGAGCCCGCTGATCATCAGCTTCACCGTGGACAGCATCGTGGGAGGCAAGGAGATGGACCTGCCCGCCTGGCTCCAGGGCTGGGTCGACGGCATAGGGGGCCGGGACTACCTGGCGGCCAACCTGTGGCTGCCGGCCCTGGGGGTGCTTCTGGTCCAGGGGCTCAACGGCGTGTGCGCCTACTGCCGGGGCCGGTGGTCTGCCCTGGGGGGCGAGGGACTGTCCAAGTCCCTGAGGGACGCGCTCTATAAGCGCCTGGTCCGCGCGCCCTATGCCTGGCACAAGGCCAGCAGCACCGGCGACCTGGTCCAGCGGTGCACCTCCGACGTGGAAACCGTGCGCCGGTTCATGCAGATGCAGATGATGGAGGTGGTCCGCACCGTGGTCATGGCCCTGGTGGCCCTGTCCATCATGTGGCCCATCCACCGGCCTCTGACGCTGGTGGCCTGCTCCCTGCTGCCGCTGCTGCTGATCTTCTCCTTTTTCTACTCCAGAGGCGTGCAGAAGCTGTTTCTGACCGTGGACGAGGCGGAGGGGGCCATGACCACCGCCCTCCAGGAGAACCTGACGGGCATGCGGGTGGTCCGTACCTTCGCCCGGCAGAGCCAGGAGCTGGAGAAATTCACCCGGCTGAACAAGGACTACCGGGCCAAAGTCCTGCGGCTGAACAACCTGATGGGCATCTACTGGGGCTCGTCGGACATCATGGGCTATCTGCAGATCGCCCTGGTGATGCTCGCGGGCGTTGTCCTGGCGGTCCGCGGGGACATCAGCCTGGGCACGGTGATGCTGTTTTCCACCTACTCCAGCATGCTGACCTTTCCCATGCGCCAGCTGGGCCGCATTCTGGCGGACCTGGTGAAGGCGGACGTGTCCTTGAAGCGTCTGGACGAGATTCTCACCGCGCCCCAGGAGGCGGAGCCGGGCAAGGCCCTGACGCCTCCCATCCGGGGCGGCGTGGAGTTCAAGGACGTGTCCTTCGCCTATCCCGACGGCGGGGAGATCCTCCACCACGTGGACTTCTCCGTTGCGCCGGGCCAGACCATCGGCATCCTGGGCAATACCGGCAGCGGCAAGAGCACCCTGGTCCACCTGCTCCAGCGGCTCTACGCCCCCACCGGGGGCCAGGTGTGCATCGACGGCATGGACGTGGCGGACATCCGGGGGGACTACCTGCGCCGCCACGTGGGCATTGTGCTCCAGGAACCCTTCCTGTTCAGCCGCACCATCGGCGAGAACATCGCCCTGGGGGATCCCTCCGCCTCCCAGGAGGAGCGGTTTGACGCCGCCCGCACCGCCTGCGTACACGATGTAATCCAGAGCTTTGCCGAGGGCTACGACACGATGGTGGGCGAGCGGGGCGTGACCCTCTCCGGCGGGCAGAAGCAGCGGGTGGCTATCGCCCGGATGCTGGTCCAGAAAACGCCCATTTGCATTTTTGACGATTCCCTGAGCGCCGTGGACGCGGAAACCGACGCTGCCATCCGGGAAGCCCTCCTGAAGCGGGATACCGGCACCACCATTCTCATCAGCCACCGGATCTCCACCCTGCGGGGAGCGGACACAAATCTGGTGCTGGAAAACGCCAGCATCGTCCAGCGGGTCTCCCAACACGAGCTGCTGTCCCAGGAGTG
>VSNB01000241.1 GCA_009774055.1 Clostridiales bacterium | reverse complement strand
GTGCCTTTGCTTCTTTTCCCCCAATTCAAAAGAAGGCCCCCCCCCGGCAGGGGCAAATCTAAAATAATAAGAGAGCCCCGCCGCCGCGCAGCGGCGGAACGAAACACCCTTCGACGAAGAAAGAAGAAAAAGCGGAGCGGCCCGCAGGGCCGCAGGAGAATTTGCCGTGCCGCCCCCAAGGGGCGGCGGAGAAGGACGCTTCTATGCAGAAACCAAGAAAAATCCCCCAGCGCCAGTGCCTGGGCTGCCGGGAGATGAAAAACAAAAAAGATTTGATCCGGGTGGTCCGTTCCCCCGAGGGGGACGTCTCCCTGGACTTCAAGGGGAAAAAACCGGGAAGAGGCGCCTACGTGTGCCCGGACGCGGCCTGCCTTGCCAAGGCGAGAAAGAGCCGCGCCCTGGAGCGGGCCTTCTCCGCGGCGGTGCCGCCGGAGGTCTATGGCCAGCTGGAGCTGCAGCTGCAGGAGGAGGAAGCCAATGAGGAACAGACGCCATGATTGAAAGCGCTCTGCGGATGGCCGGCATGGCCCTCCGGGCCGGAAGGCTGGAGGTGGGCGACGAGGCCGCAGGCGACGCCTGCCGGTATAAGCGCTGCCGCCTGCTCCTGGTGACGGCCGACGCCGGCGAGGGGACCCGGCGGCGGGCCGCGCACTCTGCCGAAGAGGGCCAGTGCCTGCTGGCGGAGCTGCCCTGCTCCAAGGAGGAGCTGGGGGCGGCCCTGGGACGGAAGTCCTGCGCTATGGCGGCGCTCACTGACCTGGGGCTGGCCCAGGCCGTTGTGGAAAAGCTGGTCCAGGCGGAGCCGGCAAAATTCAGCGAAATGGCGGATCGTCTTCGCCTTAAGGCGGAGCGGGCCGCCCGGCGGCGGGAAAAAACCGCCAGGGAACGGCAGCAGCGGGGCGGCGGCAAACGTCCCCCGGTAAAATATAGGAAGAAATAAGCAAGCCCACCATAACGCACGCCTGGGGACCGATCTCCTCAGCGTGGGCCCCCGGACGTGTGTTATGGTGTACAAACCGGAATCACACACTGGAGGTGGCCTGATTGGGTATTGTGAATAAGTATAAAGTAAACGAACTGGCTAGGGACTTTGGAATGCAGACCAAGCAGATCATTGAGATCCTTGGGAAGCGCTTCTCCACCCAGAAGAAGTCCGGCCAAAACCTGGACGAACAGGAGCTGAATTTCGTCTTTGAGTACCTCACCCAGAATCATCAGGTGAGCGACATCAAGACCATCTACGCGGACACGGCCCCGGCGGAGAAGCCTGCTCCGGCTCCCGGGGAGAAGCACGCCCCCGCCGTTAAGGACGCGCCGAAGGCCCAGCAGCCCCAGGCCGCCGGCAAGGGCGCGCCCCGTCCCCAGCAGGCGCAGCAGTCCGTCCAGCCCCAGCGTCCCCAGCAGCAGGGGCAGCCGCAGAAGCCGGCGCAGCCTTCCGCCCAGGCCCAGCAGCCCACGTCCCGGGTGCCCAAGACCAAGGTGGTGGACACCCGGAAGGCCACCAACGTCAACCTGGACAAATACGACGAGAAGCTTCAGGACATGGCCGAGCGCAGCGGCGGAGCCGGCGGACGCCGGGACCGGGAGCAGAACAAGGAGAAGTTCCGCAACGCCGGCGGCAAAAAGCGGGGCCAGATTTCCTTCTCCAGCAAGCGCAGGCAGGAGGAGGCCGAGAAGATGCGCCGCCTCCAGCTGGAGATCGCCAAGAAAACGCCCCTGACCGTCAAGATTCCCGACGAGATTTCCGTGGGCGAGCTGGCCAGCCGGATGAAGAAAACCGGGGCCGAGGTGGTCAAGTGCCTGATGAAGAACGGCGTCATGGCCTCCCTCAGCCAGATCATCGACTTCGACACCGCCGCCATCACCGCCGAAGAGATGGGCTGCAAGGTGGAGAAGGAAGTAGTGGTCACCATCGAGGAGAAGCTCATCGACACCGCTGAGGATAAACCGGAGGACCTGGCGCCCCGGGCCCCCGTTGTGGTGGTCATGGGCCACGTGGACCACGGCAAGACCTCCCTGCTGGACTATATCCGCTCCGCCAGCGTGGCGAAAGGCGAGGCCGGCGGCATCACCCAGCACATCGGCGCGTATCAGACCGAGATCAACGGCAAGCCCATTACCTTCCTGGACACCCCCGGCCACGAGGCGTTTACCTCCATGCGGGCCCGGGGCGCCATGGTGACGGACATCGCCATCCTGGTGGTGGCCGCCGAGGACGGCATTATGCCCCAGACCGTGGAATCCATCAACCACGCCAAGGCGGCGAAGATCCCCATCATCGTGGCCATCAACAAGATGGATAAGCCGGAGGCCAACCCTGAGCGGATCAAGCAGCAGCTTACCGAATACGAGCTGGTTGCCGAGGACTGGGGCGGCGAGACGATTATCTGTCCCATTTCCGCCAAGACCGGCATGGGGATCGACAACCTCCTGGAGATGGTGACCCTCACCGCCGAGGTGGCGGAGCTGAAGGCCAACCCCCGCCGGGCGGCCCAAGGCACCGTGGTGGAGGCGCGGCTGGACAAGGGCCGGGGCCCCGTGGCTACCCTGCTGGTCCAGAACGGCACCCTCCATTCCGGGGACATTATCATCGCCGGCACCGCCGTGGGCCGCGTCCGGGCTATGCTGGACGACAAGGGGAACCGCATCACCGAGGCCGGCCCCTCCGTGCCTGTGGAGATCACGGGTCTGGGCGAGGTCCCCGGGGCGGGCAGTCCCTTCAACGCCGTGGCCGACGAGCGTCTGGCCCGGGAGCTGGTGGAGCAGCGGAAGGCCGAGGAGCGGGCCAAGGCCAACGCTCCCGTGCAGAAGGTTTCCCTGGAGGACCTATTCAGCCAGATTCAGTCCGGCGAGGTCAAGGACCTGAACATCATCGTCAAGGCCGATGTCCAGGGCTCCGCCGAGGCGGTGAAGGCCAGCCTGGAGAAGATATCCAACGAGGAGGTCCGGGTGCGGGTCATCCATTCCGGCGTGGGCGCTATCAGCGAAAGCGATGTGATGCTGGCGGCTACCTCCAAGGCCATCATTGTAGGCTTCAATGTCCGCCCCGATCCCGCGGCCCGGGACAGCGCCGCACGGAGCAACGTGGACATGCGGATGTATCGGGTGATCTACGACGCCATCGGCGAGGTGGAGGCCGCCATGAAGGGCATGCTGGCCCCCAAGTTCCGGGAGGCCCTCATCGGCCACGCCGAGGTGCGGCAGACCTACAAGGTGTCCGGCGTGGGCACCATCGCCGGCTGCTACGTCCAGGACGGCAAGATTCAGCGGTCCTGCCAGGTGCGTATCGTCCGGGATGGCATCGTCATCCACGAGGGGATGCTGGCGTCTCTCCAGCGGTTCAAGGATGCCGTTAAAGAGGTCGCCTCCGGATACGAGTGCGGTATGTCTATTGAAAAATTCAACGACATCAAGGAAGGCGACATCATCGAGTGCTTCGTCATGGAACAGATCGAGGTTTGATCCATCCCTTGCCGCATCCCTTTGGAAGCCCGGCGGGCCGGTTGCTGCGTTGGGGTACGGTGCGGGGTGCGTGACGTTATGTGAATAATAAAGGGCGGGCCTTGTGCCCGCCCTTTTGGTTTTCTTATACGATTCGTATGGTTATAGTCGACACACTTAAAAATCGATAAAGCTCATCGGTCAAAATGTGGCGTGGACTGCGTTGTCGTCCTTGGCAGGCCATGTGTTCCTTCGCCTCCTTTTGACCGATTCCCAAGTGTGTCGGCTATAAAAGCAAAAGCAAAATGGGCAGAGAATGGATAAATTTCCACTTCCTACCCATTTCCTTTTACAGCAATCCTGTCCGACAGATGCCGTAATGGCTGTTTTCGAAATACCCGTCTAACGCAGTGGGCAATTCTTTTTCCGTTCACAAAAAGTTCACTTGACTTTTCTGAAGAAATGCAGTATAGTTTTTTTAGGATTTATTCCTATTAAGGAGCTAGACCTATGGCGGACAGAAATACGATACAAAAGGAGATCATCCACCATACCTTATGCGAAATGAGGTGCCACCCTACTGCCGCAACGGTTTATGACCGCGTCCATCTGAGACACCCCACCATCAGCCGGTCCACGGTGTATCGGGTGCTCGCCCGGATGGCGGAAGAGGGGAAAATCCTGCGCTTGGACCTGGCCGGCGGCGAGAGCCGCTATGACGGAGAGCTCCGGCCTCACAGCCACGTCCGTTGCCGCCTGTGCGGTACGGTGGCGGACCTCCCGGCGGTGGAGGTTGACCGCCCCTTGGAGGACGGAGGCTTCCTGCTGGAGGACTGCGCGGTGGTGTACCGCGGACTGTGTCCCGCCTGCCGCCGAAGCGGAGAAAATTAAGTTAGCTACGCCAAAAGGCGTCTATAAAATTTATTCAGGATTATTTATTGAAAAGGAGATTTTTACTATGAAGAAGTGGGTTTGCCCTGTTTGCGGTTACGTTCATGAGGGGGAGTCCGCCCCTGACAAGTGCCCCCAGTGCGGTGTTCCCGGTTCCAAGTTCACCGAGCAGAAGGCTGAGATGAGCTGGGCTGCCGAGCACGTGGTCGGCGTGGCCGCCGGCGTGGATGCCGAGATCCTGGAGGGCCTGCGCGCCAACTTTGCCGGCGAGTGCACCGAGGTCGGCATGTATCTGGCCATGGCCCGCGTGGCCCATCGCGAGGGCTATCCCGAGATCGGCCTGTACTGGGAGAAGGCCGCCTACGAGGAGGCCGAGCACGCCGCCAAGTTCGCCGAGCTGCTGGGCGAGGTGGT
>VSNB01000240.1 GCA_009774055.1 Clostridiales bacterium | reverse complement strand
CAAAATCATAGTCGATTCCCCTGTGCTGCCAAGCGCTTGTTCAGTTTTCTTTACCCACACATTCTACCGATGAGCCCCTTTTTGGGAACATTTTTCGGGGCGGGCTGCGTATTTTTTATGAGGGACGGCCTGCACCCTATAATCCAGAGGACGCTCACCGGCTTCGCGGCCGGGGTCATGGTGGCGGCGTCTGTCTGGAGCCTGCTTGTCCCCGCCATGGAACAGGCGGTGGAGATGGGCCGGTGGGCGTTTCTCCCCGCGGTGACCGGGTTTTGGCTGGGTGTCCTGTTCCTGCTGGTTCTGGACAGGGTGATCCCCCATCTGCACCAAAACAGCAGCCAGCCGGAAGGCCCCCGCACTCGCTTAAAACGGACCAGCATGCTGGTGCTGGCCGTCACCCTCCACAACATCCCGGAGGGGATGGCGGTAGGCGTGGTTCTGGCAGGCTGGATCGCTGGGAACAGCGGCATCACCGCCGCCGGTACGCTGGCATTGTCCATCGGCATCGCCCTTCAGAACTTCCCGGAGGGAGCCATTATCTCCATGCCGCTCCGGACGGAAGGAATGAGGAAAGGACGTGCTTTCCTGTACGGCGTTCTCTCCGGCATCGTGGAGCCTTTGGCGGCGATTCTGACCATGCTGGCGGCAGGACTGATCCTGCCCGCTCTGCCCTATCTGCTCAGCTTCGCGGCGGGAGCTATGATCTATGTGGTGGTGGAGGAACTGATCCCGGAGGCATCCGCCGGAGAACACTCCAACCTTGGGATGCTGCTCTTCGCGGCAGGGTTTACCGTCATGCTGGCGCTGGATGTGGCGCTGGGGTAGGTGACCATGGATACGTTAAGACGTGCGGGTTATCGCATACTGGCTGTACTGATTGCGGCAGTCATTTATGGCTGGTTGCTTTGGTATTATAGCGGGCTTTATCACGCCGGAGCATTGCTGTCCGTCTCACGGGTAACGGCGGAACTTTCGACCTTTCGGTTCGGAAGTAATAATAAATCCCGCACAAAGAGAGGACCGCCGTATGGCGGTCCTCAGACTGCTAAAAGAGCCCTCTTTGGCGGCGTGTACGTTGTGTCTGCGCCTTTTTAATGCCCGCGGGGGACCTGTTCCAGGTCCGCCCGTTCCTTCCCCAGGTCCGCCCGCAGAAGGTCCGCCAGGGCCAATCCCAGGGGGATTTCCGCCAGCCAGACCGCCTTTCCCAGAAAGCGGCCGCATGCAAATGCCGTCAGGACCCCGCCGGCCACGAAGGCCGCCAGCATCCCCAAATGGGCCAGCGCCTTGCGGGCGGCGGCGCGGTCCTGGCCCGCCAATATGCGGTAGAGTCCGACGCCCACCTGACGGATATGGTTGGTGCAGAAGGTGGTTGCCATCGGGATGCCCTGGGCCTGCCGGAAGGTGTTGTACTGCATGGAGCAGATGAAGTTGACCAGAACCTGGGTTATCTGTACCGGCGCAGTTTCGGGGAGGAAGCCCAGAAACAGGGCAGCCAGCATTTCCAGCAGTACCAGCAGTGTTTCCCAGCGGATCAGGTGGAGCTTTCCTGTTTTTTCCTCCGCCGCCTCGGAGACGAAGGCCCCCAGGCAGTAGGCGGAAATGGGAATCAGATAGTACAGCGCCTGGGACCAGTCCCCGTTTCCCAGAGACATGGCCAGGAGCACGAAATTTCCGGTCTGGGCGTTGCAGAATACGCCGCCCCGGATGGAGTAGGTAAAGGCTCCGAAGCAGCCCCCCGCCGTCATCAGCAGCGCGTAAATCTGCCATTTTTCGCACTCCAGATAGGGGGTGAGCCCGGTTTTTGAGGGCCGTGCGGTTTCGTTTTCCATGAAGACACCTCCTGTGGTGTATTTGCCTGCTGCAGCATGGAAAATATAGCACAAACCCTGATAGAAATCCAGGCTTTTGTAAAATTTTTTGACAGAGGATTCGCCCGGCGGCGCGGCTTAAATGCCGTTCAGCTCCTCGTCCAGCCAGGTGTCGGAAGGGGAGAGGGTCCGGGTGAAGGGACGGGCGTTGTCGGCATCGTCCTTGCTCTGGTGGAACTTGAAGACCGTCTCGCCGCTGGGGAGGCGGCACAGAATCTCAATCTTGCCCCGGGGGTGGCTCATGGCGTAGCGGATGGACTTGCCAAAGCCGTTCTGCCGGGCCTTGGCGGCGTCCACAATGCGGATGCCCTCCTCAATGGGCACCTGAAACCGATCCTTTACCCCCGTCACCGGACGGCACTGGAACACGTAGTAGGGAACGACCCCCACCCGGGTCAGCCGGGACAGCAGCTCGCCCAGAACCTGTCCGCTGTCGTTGACGCCCCGGAGGAGTACCGTCTGGTTCCGAACCTGGACGCCCCGCTGGATCATGGCGCGGAGGGCCCTGACGGCCTGGGGTGTCAGCTCCCTGGGGTGGTTGAACTGGGTGACCAGGTACAGGGCCTTTTTCTGGGCGTAGTGGGCGAACATGTCCAGGAACTCCTGGTCGTCGTAAATCCGTTCCGGCAGGGTTACCGGCACCCGGGAGCCGAAGCGGATGAAATCCAGACGGTCGATGGCCGTCAGCTCGCGGAGGTAGCGCGCGATGATTCCGTTGGGATTCATGAAGGCGTCGCCGCCGGTGATGAGGATGTTGGTAACGGACGCATGGCTTTTCACATATGCCGCCGCCTCGTCCACCCGGCGGTTCAGCTCGTCCTCGCTGAGCCCCACCATCCGCTTGCGGAAGCAGTGGCGGCAGTACATGGCGCACTGGTTGCTGCTGAGCAGCAGCACGGTCTGGGCGTACTTGTGCTGCAGGCCCTCCAGCTTGGTGTTGGACGCCTCGCCGCTGGTGTCGAAGGACCCGCCGGGGTCGAACTCGTCCAGGGAGGGGATGCACATCCGCCCGATGGGGTCCTGGGGGTCGCCGGGGTCCACCAGGGAGAGGTAATAAGGCGTAATCATCACCGGAAACCGTTTGGCGACCTCCGCCCGTCGGGCGGTTTCCTCCGGGGACCAGCCCAGAATGGGCGCGAGCTCCTCCGCCGATCGGATTCCCTTCCTCAATTCCTCCTGCCAGCTCATTCGCTGCCACCACCTTTCCAAAATCATGCAAAAAGCGCGCAGACCGGCTTTGGCAGCCCTGTCTGCACGCTTCATCGAACCATTTGATTTTGGGTTTCAGAACATAAATCAGGACCTGAATGCTCTTCCGATCTCTCCCCCGCAGTCAAAGAATGAAAAAACGAACCGTCAACGCCGCCGCTGGCCCCAAGGGCCCGTCAGCACACCTTTTATAGGATAAGTTTACCATAAGGGAGCGGGGGATGCAAGGCGTTTTTTGGTAAATTTACAGAATGTTCACGAACGAACAATCTTGTCCGAGGGAGAGCGGCTACTCCCAGGGCTCCTTCGGCTCCACCCAGCCCTCGATATAGGGTTTTACCATGCCGGCGGCCTTGGGGTTGCAGACGGCGTCAATGTCGATGGTGGCGGCGTACTCCACACGCTCCACCTTGGCCTCCCGGTACAGCAGGTCCAGCAGCCCGGCCTTGTCGTAGGGGAGGTGGATGGTTACGCGGCGGGTGCCCTTGTCCAGGATGCGGTCGATGGCGGCCAGCAGGCCGTCCAGGCCCTCGCCTGTCTTGGCGGAGATGTTCACGGCGTCCTCCCCGTGGGGGCGGATGTCGCCCCAGAAGAGGTCGGATTTGTTATAAACCCGCAGGCAGGGGGTTTGCTCCGCCCCCAGCTCCGCGATGAGGCTGTCCACGATCTGGGCCTGCTCCTGCCAGTGGGGGTTGGAGATATCGATGACATGGAGCAGCAGGTCGGCGTACTCCAGCTCCTCCAGGGTGGCCTTGAAGGCGTCCACCAGCTGGTGAGGCAGTTTGCGGATAAAGCCCACGGTGTCGGAGATCACCACGTCCATGGTGTCGCTGACGGTCAGGAGGCGGCTGGTGGTGTCCAGGGTGTCAAAGAGGCGGTTGTTGGCTGGAATGTCCGCCCCGGTAAGGGCGTTGAGGAGGGTGGATTTTCCGGCGTTGGTGTAGCCCACGATAGCTGCCACGGGAATCTCGTTTTTCATTCGCCGCTGGCGCTGGGTGCTTCGGATGCGGCGGACCTCCTCCAGCTCCTCCTTGAGCTTGTCGATCTTCCGGTGGATGTGGCGGCGGTCGGTTTCCAGCTGCGTCTCGCCGGGGCCCTTGGAGCCGATGGGGCCCTTGCCGCTGGTGCCCGCCTGGCGCTCCAGGTGGGTCCACATGCCGGTCAGGCGGGGGAGGAGGTACTGGTACTGGGCCAGCTCCACCTGGAGCCGGCCCTCCCGGGTCCGGGCCCGCTGGGCGAAGATGTCCAGGATCAGGGCGCTGCGGTCCAGCACCTGGACGCCCAGCTCCTCGGTGAGGACCCGGAGCTGGGAGGGGGAGAGGTCGTTGTCGAAAATCACGGTGGTGGCCTCTTCGGTCTTGACCAGGTCCTTGATTTCCGATACCTTGCCCTCGCCGATGAAGGTTCTGGGGTCCGGGGAGGCGCGGTTCTGGAGCACGGAGGCGGCGGCTTCGCCGCCGGCCGTCTCCAACAGGGCTTCCAGTTCCTCCAGGGACTCGTTGTCGGCGTTGTCTTTGGCCTCCAGCCGGGGGCTGGAGAGGCCCACTAAAATAGCGATATCGCGGGGGGTTTTGATTTCTTCTTGTTCTCTCATAGTACCTCTTACTTTAAATTCCGATGATTTGCTGGGAAGTGATCTTCGCCGCCGCCGGCGGCGCACGGTGGTTTGTTATCGAATAGGCGCCGGGGGGGGGGCGCC
>VSNB01000024.1 GCA_009774055.1 Clostridiales bacterium | reverse complement strand
GCCCAGGGGTGGGGGAATCGCGATGGTGGGAACAATACGGTTCGCGCCCACCGTCATGGAGATGGGAGTAACCGTGCACATATGCACCACGGGGATGCCGGCACGCTCGATCTCTTTAACCATCGTTGCACCGCAACGCGTACAGGTACCTCACGTGCTGGTCATGATAACGGCATGAACACCGGCCTGAAGGAGCTTCTGGGCGTACTCCGCGGCAAATTTCTTGGCGTTGGCGACGGAGGTTCCGTTGCCGACAGTGGTATAGAAGAGGTCATGGAGCTTGCCGATGCGGCCCTCGCGCTCCATTTCCCGCAGGATGTCCACAGGCAGGACGCGGTCGGAGTCCGCGTTGGCATAGACCGGGTCGTAGCCGCCGTGGGCAGTCTCGTAAGTCTCTGCCGTCAGATCGTCCACGCCGGCGATGGAATACTCGCCGTAGTGGGAGGCGGAGGAGGACTCGATGTGGTCCGGGTTGCCCTTGGGGACGATGCCGCCGGAGGTGCACAGGGCGATGGTGGCCTTGCTCAGGTCCTTGATGGCCTTGTTGGGGGCCACGCGGTCAAAGGAGGGCATGGGATACTCGGTGGTGTAGGGCTTGTCGTTGAGCTTTGCCACCAGCATGTCCACAGCGCGCTTGGCGCCCACCTCTTTTTCGAAGAAGTTGCGGCGGATGCCGTTGGGCATGTAGCCCTCCTCGGCGGAGGCGCCGATCTTCTCGCCCTTCATGATCTTCAGGGCCAGCTTCGCCATGACCGGAGCGGCCTTGCGCATGCCGGCGGCGCTGTTGGCGGTGGCGACAATGAGGATCTTGTTCTTCAGATCCGCGCCGGGGTTTTCCTCGTACATGCCGGTCAGCACGGGGATGCCCAGCTCCTCCTGCACCGCGTTGGCGATGGTGGCGCAGGCGTAGCCGTAACGGCCGGCGTTGAAGGCGGGGCCGGCGATGAAGAGGTCGGGCTTCTGCTCCTTGACCCAGTCCAGAACCTGCTTCTTGGCGTCCGCCTCGTGCTCGGCGAAGTAGGAGTCGCCGCAGACGACGGTGGCCGTGATCTCAGCCTCGCCCTTCCAGGCGCTGTTGAGGGCCATACCGGGGCCGACGAAGCCTTCCCGCAGCTCGGGGGCTACGTGGGCCATCTCCTCGCCGCCGATGTTGGCGAAGAACTGGTTGATATAGTGTACAACTTTATAGCTCATAGCTAACTTCCTCCTTTCCTTTAATTTGGAATCAGCGGGCGCTCAGACGGTTGAAGCCCATCTCATTGGTCGCGCCGGTGATGACCTGGAGCTCCGCCTCAATGGAGCCGTCGGGCCGCAGGGAACCGGCGTGGCCGCCGGCGATGACATCCACGAAATCGAGGGTGCCGATAACCTTGTCCATCTTGGGCAGGATGATGACCTCGTTGGCGTTGCCGCCGGTGACCACGGCGTCCGCCAGGGGATCGGCGTCCGCCAGGGACTGGCTCTTGCCGTCCTGGCCGGCGTACTCATCGGTGATGATGACGGTCTTGACGCCCTGGAGCTCGATCTTCTTGCAGTTCATGATGAGGTCGGTATCCGGGTTGCCGAAGCCCTCCTGGCTCACCATCGCGCCGTCCAGATCCAGCAGGCGGCAGAGCTTGGCGGTCCAGTCGGAGGAGCGCTGCTTGTCGGCGAGATATACGTTCTCGTTGGTGATGATGTTGCAGACGTAGTTGAGGGTCTTGCCGTGGGCGGCGAAGAGATTGGCTACCACGGGGTTGTTCTGGTGGTGGTAGGTCGTATTCTTGTCGCAGGCGGACACGCAGTTGCCGCTGATGATGGCGCCGTCCATCGTCTCGGTGGGGCAGAGAATGGTGGTCAGGCTCCGCTTGGCATCCACGCCGTAGACGTAGGTATCGTGGAGCAGGCCCTGGCTCTGGAGCATGTGGACGTAGGCCACACGGGGCAGCTCGGGCATCTTCTCGATGCCCTCCTTGATGCCGTAAGTCTCGAACACGGCCGTCTCATCGGGGGTGACGCTGCGGCCCAGCTCGCCGATGTAGGTGGCGGCCCGGAGGCCCGCGATGCGCACCGCGTGCTCATACTCGTGCTTGTGGTCCTGGTAGCCCTCGTTGGGCTCCGCCACAACCACCAGGTTCAGCAGCTTGGAGAACGGGGTATACTCCGCGCCGGGGCCGGACATGTCGATGATGCCCTCCTGGAACCCCACGATCTTACCGGCGGTGACCACGGCCATGCCCCGCAGGACATGGGTCTTGCCGCTGCCCACCGTCTCTACCTTGGAGATGACGCCGGGGAACACGCCGCCGGGGCCCTCCACCTTTACCCGGGGCTCGATCACGTCCTTGACGGGGGTGATCCGGACGCTCTCGCCGGGCTTGGCGATGTCGAAGCCGAAATCCTTGACCCACGCCTTGACGTCGTCATCCTCGTACAAATAGGCTTTGACGGCGTCGGGGTCAACATACAGGGTACCGTTGTCTACCTTGCATTCCTTTGAAAACTGGATGTCCTTGATCTGAATATAGCCCAGTTCCAATTTCAAAGTGAACACCTCCTCCTTCTAACGATTTATTTTACTAAGACCCGCCTGGGCGTCAAAACCGATGGCGCCGGCCAGCAGGGTATAGTCGATAAGTTGGAAATCCTCCAGCACGGAGGGCGGGAACGTACGTCCCAGGGGCTTGAATTTATCGAACACGGCGATGGCGCTGGCGATCATTTCCCCGTGCTGGGCGTCGAAGCCGTGTGGCTCCCGGGAAACGATCAGGGATTTGTAGGGCGTTTCATTGGGCTTGACGCTGCCGGCCAGGGGGTGGGTGTAGAGGATGTGCCCGGCGTACACCAGGTCCCTGGCCTCCACCAGGATCTCCCGAAAGCTCCGCTCCGGCTGGAATCGGACGGTATAGAGGCCCCGGCCCTCCATGCAGGCGGGCACCAGTGGGTTATTGGTGAGAATCAGAAAGTCCCGGGGATTATGAAGCATAGCCATAGTGTTCTCCCAACTGCCGCCGGCATACGTTATAAATCCAAAAAGAGCAAGGCATCGCAAATTTTGATGCCTTGCTCTGTTTCCAGCCTGAGAGATTCTTCGGGGGGATGCCCCCGAATTGCTCCGTCGGCGCTTACGCTTTCCAGAGTGTTGTCAGTCCTCAGTCTGTTTGCCTGAGATCTTCACGGCAGGCTTGGCATGTCCACGCGCTTATTCCTTCGGCCCCGCTGAATGCGGATCTCCTGAGGACTTCATCCAACAATATTTACAAATCCGCAGGCCAAAAGCGGTCCTGCTTCGGTATTTAGTTTACATTGCCGGAGGGATTTTTACAAGGGAAAAAGCAAAATATGTGGACAAAAAATAAGCGCTGCTTATTGAAAAAATCAATAAATCACTGTCCGGGACGCCTGTCCTTGTTATAATATCCGGCGGCGTAATCGTAAAATGTCTGGGCGATGGGGGAGAGGATGCTGTTTTTGTGCCGGACCAGGTACAGCTTGCGCCGCAGCTTCACGCTGTCAAAGTTGAAGGCCAGCAGTTTTTTGAATTTACAGTAGTCCTCGCAGGCGCTCTGGGAGATCACCGCAATCCCCAGCCCCTCGCTGACCATCTGCTTGATGCTCTCGGTGGAGCGGACCTCCACGGCGACGCGGATACCCTCCACGTCCACCCCCATTTCCCGGAGGAAGCTCTCCGTCTCCAGCCGGGTGCCGCTGCCGGACTCCCGGCTGATAAACGACTCCTGGGTCAGCTGCCATGTGGGAAAGCCGGTGGACTGGTAGACCCGGTATTTGGGCGTGTTGGGGGTGATGACCACCAGTCGGTCCTCCGCGAAGGGCTGATAGACACACTTCGGCAGATGGATCACCGTGCCGGTGAAGCCGACCTCCGCCTTCCGGGCCGCGACCTGGCCGGCCACCTCGGTGCTGTCCAGGAGCTGCAGGCTGAAGCTGACGTCTGGATAGTCCGCCCGGAAGCCCTGGATGAGCCTGGGCAGGAAGTACTGCCCGGGGATCGTGGACGCGGCAACGGTAACGGAGCCCTGCATTTCATGGGAAAAGGCGTGGAGCGCCTGGACGGCCCGCTCCCGCAGCTGCAGAATCTCCTTGGCATAGTCGTAAAGCAGATTCCCGGCATCGGAGGGGTAGACCTCCTTCGTGGTGCGTACCAGCAGCTTGATGCCCAGCTTCCGCTCCAGAACGGCTACATGGGTACTGACGGTGGGTTGGGTCAAATACAGGCTTTTGGCGGCCCGGGAAAAGCTTCCCTGGTCCACCACGGACACAAAAGCCTCCAGCTCCTTCATATCAATATCCATATCGTCCCTCCTGCTCACGGCTGAAAAAGCAAAGTCCCGCAGCCCTTTGTATCAATGTTTTGCTTTGCTTCGCCGCTTCTGTAAATCGTGTTTTGTTTCCTCGTGCTGCTTACAGAAAAGCTCCGGCATGTCATCAAGATCAAAGTACCGGAGATCAACTGTTTCAAGATGGTCGCATTTCAACGCCCCGCCGACCGTTTCCAATTCGTAAACGATACATATGCTGTGCGCCTGATCGCCGTTAGGATACTCCATGTCGCAGTCCGTATAGATGCCGATCAAGCCTGACACGCTCACCTCAAGCCCGGTTTCCTCTTTTACCTCTCTGATAGCGGCCATTTCGGGCGTTTCCCCTATTTCGACCGCCCCGCCAGGAAATCCCCACTTTTTACTGTCTCCGCGACGCTGGAGCAAAACGTTTCCGTTTGCATCAAAGACACATCCGCCCGCAAAAACCAGAATGATTTTTTCGTGGCCTACTTTGCTTCTTAGAAGCTGTACCAATAGGTGACGGTATGCAGATTGGCGAGAAAAATTTTTGTCTGGCAAGGAAGAAACTCGCAGGAATCCTGACGGATTTCAAGAGTTTCTGACGCAGTCAGACGAAAAATTTTCCGTCAAGATACGTGCCGGCGCCTATTGGTACAGCTTCTTATCCACTTTATATAGTCTTTTGACTTCATGCCGGCCTTCTCTCCCTCATCCTGCATGATAGAAACCCGCCGCGTTGACCGCACAGTCCTCCCGGCGTCGCGCAAACGAAAAAAACCGGCGGCGCGCAGCTGCGCACCGCCGGTATGGCGGGAATATGTGGGAATCGAACCCACCTAAGGAGCTCTTCACCCCTATCACTGGTTTTGAAGACCAGGGGGCACACCAGCACCCGTCTACTCCCATTTGCGCATCTATTCTACTATATTTCGGGGAATTGATCAACAACAAAAATATACTAATCGATTTTTTCTATAGCGGCGGACGCCGCCAAGGCGGCGAAAGCGGGCCCCGGGCGGCGGAGGTCGCCCTCCTTTTTCAGCGCCTTGGTCTTGTCCCAGTACTCCAGCAGGGCCAGGGCGTACTTGCGGGAGGTCCCCAGCTGGTCCCGGAACTCCGCCAGGGTCAGCTCCTCCCGCTGGGCAAAGTGCTCCGCGAGACGGCGGGACACCTGGGCGTACACCTCCCGGTGGACACAGATCTGGGGCGTGAGCATCACCAGCCCGCCGCCGGAAACCAGGCTCTCCACCACCTGCTTGCAGTCGGCCTGCTCGTTGGCGGAGAAGAGGGCGCAGACCTCGTCCAGGCCCGGCGTCTCCAGCCCCGCCTTGCGGTAGGTCTGCAGGAGCCTGTCCCGGATGCCGCTCTGCCGCTTGGTCAGCCGGACGGTAAAGTCCGCCAGGGCGTACCGGTCCGCCACGCCCTTCAGCTTTCCCTCCCGGACCAGGGCGGCCAGCAGGGCGTCCGCAATGGTCTGATCCGTGTTTTTAAACAGCTTCTGCCGCAGCTCCGCCGCCTTCATGCCCGCGTGGAGGGGGTTCTGCTGGTGGTATTTTCCCAGCAGGCCCCGGCAGTTCTCCCAGATCTCATCAAACACGCTTCCCGCCAGGTACCGCCCTGGCAGGGGCTCCAGCACCTCGCCGGAGGCGCACAGCGCCGCCAGCTCCCCCTCCAGCTCCGCGGCCTCCCGGTTCAGCCCCGCGGCCAGCTTCTCCAGGGTGGGCAGGGCGTGGCCCTCCCGGGCCACCGCCTGCAGCAGCCGCTGGCCTCCGGAGCCGCTCTCGCGGATCGCCAGGGCGTCCAGCGTCCGCTGGTCCCCCCGCCTGTGCCGGACCGGACAGTCGTCCAGAACGATGCCGCCGCCGATTGTCTCCAGGGGGGAGTAGAACCGGACCACGAACCGGTCGCCGCACTTCGCCGCCAGGTCCTCCGTCATTCGCAGCTGGGCAAAGCAGCTCTCCCCCGGCTGCAGGGCGTCCCGGTCCAGCAGCACCACCTTGCACAGCCGCACAGAGGAGCCGTGGTAGAGGTGAAGCTGGGAGCCGGAGAGGATGGTCCGCTGGGAATTTTTCAGGTTCTGCAGCTTCACGTCCAGCATAAGGGACTTGCGCACGGAACCCGGCTTGGCGATGGTGTCCCCCCGGGCCAGGTCCGACTTCTTCGTCCCCGCCAGGTTCACCGCCACCCGCTGTCCGGCGTAGGCGGCGGGAACGTCCTTTCCGTGGACCTGCAGGTTCCGCACCCGGGCCTGGAAGCCCGTGGGCAGCACCTCGGCCATGTCGCCCACCGCCAGCGCGCCCTCGATGAGGGTGCCGGTGACCACGGTGCCGAAGCCCTCCACGGAAAACACCCGGTCGATGGGCAGACGGAAGGGAATGCGCAGGTTCTTTTCCGATGCCTGCCGCACCAGCTCCCGCAGGTTCTTCTTCAGCTCCGGCAGGCCCTCCCCGGTCCGCGCGGAAACGGCGTGGACCGGCTTGCCCTCCAGGAAGGTGCCCGCCGTCTGGGCCTTCACGTCCTCCCGGACCATTTCCACCCACTCCGGGTCCACCATGTCGCATTTGGTCAATACCACCAGGCCGTCCCGGATGCCCAGCAGGGAGAGGATGCCCAGGTGTTCCACCGTCTGGGGCATGAAGCCCTCGTCGGCGGCGACCACCAGCATGGCAAGGTCGATGCCTCCCGCGCCGGCCAGCATGTTCTTGATGAATTTTTCGTGTCCCGGCACATCCACGATGCCCGCCTGGGAGCCGTCGTCGAAGTCCAGGTGGGCGAAGCCCAGCTCGATGGTGATGCCCCGCTTCTTCTCCTCCGTCAGGCGGTCCGTGTCGATGCCGGTCAGTGCCTTGACCAGCAGGGTCTTGCCGTGGTCCACGTGGCCCGCCGTCCCGATGATCACATGCTTCACTGCAGCGCCTCCTTTACGGCCGCCTCAACGTCCGGAAGCTCCTCATCCCGCAGGGTGCGCACGTCCAGCAGATACCGCCCCTGGCTGATGCGCCCGATGACGGGCTTCTCCCGCCGACGCAGGGCCTCCTCCAGGCCGTCCACCGTCAGCCGCCCCGGCTCCACGGCCACGGCCCAGGACGGGAGCGTCTGGGCCGGACAGCTTCCGCCGCCCACCTGACTCTCCGCCTCCACCACCTGGGCGGCGCAGCCCTGGTCCGCAAGCCGCTGGCACAGCAGCGCCGCCCGGCTGTGGAGCATGGGCAGGGATTCGCCCAGCATGGACAGCGCCGGGATCTCCTCCCGGGCGCGGGCCGGGTCCAGATAGGCGTACAGGGTTTCCCGCAGGGCGGCGATGGTCATTTTATCCACCCGGACCGCCCGGGCCAGGGGGTGTTTCTTCAGCTGGTCGATGTAGCGCTTCTTCCCCAGGATCAGCCCCGCCTGGGGGCCGCCCAGCAGCTTGTCGCCGCTGAAGGAGATCAGGTCCACTCCGGCCTTCACGCTCTGCTGCACGGTGGGCTCGTCATGGATGTCGAAGGCCGTCAGGTCCGCCAGGGAGCCGCTGCCCAGATCCTCGATCACCGGCAGCCCGTGCCTGCGGCCCAGCTCCACCAGCTCTGCCAGGGGGGGACGCTCGGAAAAGCCCACGATGCGGTAGTTGCTGGTGTGGACCCGCAGGAGGGCCTTCGTCTCCGGGCCGATGGCGTTTTCGTAGTCGTACAGGTGGGTCTTGTTGGTGGTCCCCACCTCCCGCAGGGCGCAGCCGCACTGGGTCATGATCTCGGGAATGCGGAAGGAGCCGCCGATCTCCACCATTTCCCCCCGGGAGGCCGCCACCTCGCCGCCCCTGCCGATGGCGCTGAGGATCAGCAGCACGGCGGCGGCATTGTTGTTGACCACCATAGCCGCTTCCGCGCCGGTGACCAGGGCGAGGAGGTCCTCGATGTGGCTGTGCCGGGAGCCCCGGCAGCCCCGCTCCACGTCATATTCCAGAGTGGAGTATCCCCCCGCCACGGCGGCCACGGCCTCCGCCGCCCGCCGGGACAGGCACGCCCTGCCCAGATTGGTGTGCAGCACCACGCCGGTGCCGTTGATCACCGGACGGAGGGAGGGCAGCGCCTCCCGCCTGGCCCGCTCCCCGGCCGCCGCGGCGATGGCGTCATGGTCCGGAAGGGACTCCAATGCGCCGGAGAGGACCTGGCTGCGCAGCGCCTCCAGCTCCCGGCGCACCGCGTCGCGGACACTCCCGGCGGGAAGGTCCAGCGCGGAGAGCGCGGGGTGGCTCAACAGCTCGTCCACCTTGGGGATTTTGCGTAGAATGCCTTGTTGTTCCATGCCGTTACACTCCCAATTCTCAGACCGCCGCCCAGCCGCATTTGACGGTCATTTTGTAAAATCATGTTATCATGGCGCCGCCCGGTTGTCAAGCCGCCCGCAGAGCGGCGGCGTGCCGGGACGGGCCTCTTACCGCAGCAGGATTCTCGCGCCGTCCTGTCCGGACCGGATCTCGCCGATCCGCTGGGCGCTGGGCACGCACGCCTTCAGCTCCGCGAAGAGCGCGTCCGCGTCCTCGGGGTGCACCGCCGCCAGGAGCCCTCCGGCGGTCTGCGGGTCGAAGAGCACGTCCTGCTTGTACAGCGGCGTATCGCCCATGTCCACGAAGGATTCCGCAAAGGTCCGGTTGCGGTACATCCCCTCGGGCAGGACGCCCATTTTCGCCAGCTCCAGCGCCTCCGGAATCAGATCGATCTGGTCTACGTGGAGCACGGCCTGCACGCCGCTGCCCTGGGCCATTTCCAGCAGGTGGCCCAGCAGGGAGAAGCCGGTGACGTCGGTGCAGGCGTGGACCCGATATTTCACCAGGACGTCCCGGGCGCTCTTGTTCAGCGTGGTCATCAGCCGGTAGGCCAGCTCCATCCCCTCCGGGGAGGCCAGCTCCCCCTTGAACGCCGTGGTGAGGACCCCGATGCCCAGGGGCTTGGTCAGGATCAGCACGTCCCCGTCCCGGGCCCCGCTGTTGGTCAGAATGCGGTCCGGATGGACGAAGCCGGTAACCGCCAGGCCGTATTTGGGCTCGTTGTCAAAAATGCTGTGGCCGCCGGTAATCAGGCAGCCCGCCTCGTAGACCTTGTCATAGCCGCCCCGCAGCATCTGGTGGACCGCCTCCGAGGGCATTTCCTTGGGGACGCACATCAGGTTCAGCGCCAGCTTCGGCTCCCCGCCCATGGCGTAGACGTCGCTGAGGGCGTTGGTAGCGGCAATCTGGCCGAAGAGGTAGGGGTCGTCGGCGATAGGCGGGAAAAAGTCTACCGTCTGCACCAGGGCCAGCTCGTCGGAGATCTGGTAGACCGACGCGTCGTCGCTCTTGTCAAACCCCACCAGCAGCTTGGGGTCGCTGTGGACCTGGATGCCCTCCAGGAGCTGGGCCAGCACGCCGGCCCCTACCTTGGCCCCGCAGCCGGCGCAGCTGGCCAGCTTTGTCAGCTTTACCGTATTTTCCATATCGTTCCTCCCTTGGGATAGCTCCCACTGATATAAGTATAAGCAGCTTCCATTATAACAGGTATTTTCGCCGCTGTCAGCAATTATTATTTCCGGGAATTTGGAAGGCGGCGGGCGGTAATATGGAAATCCCATACTGCCGCCCGCATATGGTTTGTCTCACCCCGCCCGTCCAAGCCTGTCCCGCAGCGTCTCCGCCGCGGCGGACGCCGCAGCGAAAGCCGCCGCCAGGACCGCCAGCCGGACCAGCGCGGCCCAGTCCCCCTCGCCGCCCTGCAGGTACAGCGTGGCCGGCAGCCACCGGGACAGGGGCCGCAGTCCGGGGAAGAACGCCGTCACATCCGCGAACACCGGAGACAGCACAAAGACGGACGCCGCCGCAAAGGGAACGACCGCCGGCAGCGCCGTCCACACCGGCCGGAACGCCGCCAGCAGCAGCGCCAGCCCCCCCAGAGCCGCCAGATAGGGCGCCAGCGCCAGCGCGCGCCCCATCGGCTCCCCGGCGGCCAGAAGCCCCGCCGCGCCCAGCAGGAGGGCGGGCGCCAGTGCCGCCAGCAGCCGGGGCAGCAGCAGGCGCGTCCCGCCCAGACAGGGCAGCATCCGTTCCGCCGCCCCGGACTGCCGCCAGCGGCCCAGGTCCGCCGCCGCATACAGCGTCCACACCAGCAGTGCCGCCGCCAGACTGCCCCGGAGGATGCGGCTCAGGCTCTCTCCAGCCAGGGACAGCTCATCCAGAGGACAGCCCGTGAGGGTTTCCAGCTCCAGCCGGACCCGCTGAACCTGGGGCAGGTCCTCCGCCAGACGGGACGCCAGGTCCGCCGCGCCGTCCCCGCCGGCAATGCCGCTGGAGAGGAGATAGTCCGTCGCGATGCCCGCCGAGGACAGCTCCAGCAGCGCTGCCGCCGCTGTCTCCCGGACCAGGGGGTAGACCGTGGAGCCCGGGCCGGTGAGGAGGGTGACCAGCCCCTCCGTATCCCCCTCCGCCAGACGGCGGTTAAAATCCTCCGGCAGCAGCAGGGCGCAGTCCCACTGTCCGGAGGCCGTCTTTTCCCGGGCGGCGGCCTCGTCTGTGAAAACGAAGCGGACCAGGGCTCCGCTCCTGGCCTCCAGGGCCTCCCGGAATGCCTCTCCGCCGGCGGGGAGGCTCACGCCCACCTGAACCGCTCCGCCGCCGGAGAGGTCCGCCGCCGTCCCCCATCGGAACGCCAGTCCCGCCGCCAGAGCCAGCAGCAGGGCCAGCCAGAACCGTCCCCGCCGCACCTGGGCCCGGAGGGCCAGGCGGAAGGAGAGAAGAAAGTAGCTCACTGTTCCGCCTCCCTTCTGCCTGCCCGCCGGACGTACAGCCATGCGGCGGGGACGCACAGGAGCAGCGCCGCCGCCAGCAGCGCCGCCGCCGGACGCTCCATCGCCTCATAGCCCAAGGACTCCGCCGCCAGGGCGCGCATCCAGGCGATGGGCAAGTGCGCCCCCAGCCGCCGCAGGCCCTCCGGCAGCAGCGCCGGCGGCGCAATCCCCCCGGATGCCGCCAGCAGGGCCAGGGCCAGCAGGAAGCTCATGCCGCCGCACCCGGCGGCGGAGCGGGTCAGCAGGGCGCACGCCGCCGTGCTGGCGGCGAGGAAGATTCGCCAGACCGCCGCCGTCCCCGCCGCCGCCTTTGCCGGCAGGACCGCCAGCAGTCCGGCGAAGAGGGCCGCCCCCGCCGCCAGGGTGCAGGCGAGGAGCGACGCCGCCAGGGCCCACAGGGGGCTCCGCCGGGCGTACCGCAGCCGCCCCATGCCGGAGAGCCAGCTCCCCTGGTACATCCAGGCGAACAGCGGCGGGGTGGACAGGGCCAGGAAGGCCAGCAGGCTCAGCCGGTAGTGGAGGGCGATGGGCAGGACGCTGGTGGGCAGGAGGGCTTCCTCCCGGAACAGCTCCTGCCGGTTCAAGGTCCACTGGACGTACTTCAGGTTGACCTCCATCACCGCCTGGTCCCGTCCGAGGCCCGGGGGCGGGGACTGGCCGTACCGCTCCAGCACGGCGTAGATCCCCGCCTGGGACGCCGCCAGCAGATCCGCCGCGCTCTGCCCCACCCACAGCGTCAGCAGGGACTCCAGGGGCCGGGAGCCGTCCACGATGATCCGCACCGGGGGATTCTCCCCCCATTGGACCTTCCGGACGAAGCCCTCCGGCAGCTCCAGAACCGCCGTGGCCTCCCCGGACGCCAGGGCGGCCAGGGCCTCCTCCCGGTCCATGGCCCGGACGGCGCAGTACCGGCTGACGTCCGCCATGCCGGCCATGGCCCGCTCCAGCTGCCGGGGCAGGGGGTCCCCCTCCGGCGCGGTTACCGCCAGGGTGATGCCGGAGAAGTCCGCGCCGCGGGAGAGGGCCTCCTCCGCCGCCCGGCCCGCCAGCAGGGGCAGAAGGGCGCAAAGCGCGGCGAGCCCTGCCAGCAGCCAAAGCTGCCGGCAGAGCCTGCCGAGGGTGAGCCCTGTTATTTTTTGAAAAAGGATCAGCCCGCCCATGGACGCTCCCCTGTTACCAGAACAGCTCGGAGAGCTCCGGGATGTCGTCCATCAGCCCCATGGCCCAGCTCTGGGCGTTGGCGGTGATGTCCGAGGCCAGGTCCATGAAGTCGTCCTCGTCCATGGAGGAGAGCATCACGGGGGACTTGGCGGAAATGTCGGGGGCGGAGTAGGGTCCCACGGAGTAGGAGGCGCCCAGGCGGAGCATCTCCGTGCCGAGAGCGTTGACGGACAGCTTATCCAGGTCCAGGAACAGGCTGTCCTTGCCGGTGGTCAGCTGGCCGGACGCCGTCAGGGAGACGCCGTCGCCCTTGACGGTCCACTCGAAGTTGTCGGAGGCCCGCTTGGGGTAGTACTCCAGCTCGGACTTGAAGGTGACGCTGTAATCCCCCTCCTGGATCCGGAGGGAGCTGGAATCGGTGTATTCCACGCCCTCGGTGCCGTGATTGCCGGTGGATTCGAGGCGCACGCGCACGTCGCTCACCCGCATTTCCAGGCTCAGGTCGTCGGCATAATGCTTCCCGCCGCCGAAGCAGGCGGTCACCTCCACCCGCTCGCCCTCGATCTTGTCCTCCCAGACCACGGCGGCAATATAGCCGCCGCTGACGTACACGTCCAGCTCGATGTCGCCGACGGTCTTGACGATCTCCTTGAGGACGTCGAAGGTTTCCTTGCCGCTGACGGCGTCCTTGATCTCGCTGCGGATCTGGGACAGCTCGTCCTTGGGCATGCCCATGGAGCGCAGCAGGTCGATGACGGCCTCATCCAGCTCCCGCGCCTTGTAGGCGTCCTCCAGGGCGCCGATGTAATCCCGCATGGCGTCCTTGGGGATGGTCACGCGGTAGCCGGTGCAGCTGAGGGAGTGGTCATTGATGTCCATGGTGGTCTTGCCGGTTTCCTCCGCCTCAATGGCATCGAACAGCGCTTTCTGGGCCGCCTGGTCCACCTCAATGGGCTGGGAGAAGGCTTCCACGATATCGAAGAGGTTGAAGCTCATATCCTCCATGCCCTCCGGCAGGTCCGCGCCCAGCTTGTCCAGGTCCTTCCCCAGGGTGGCGGTGCTCAGGCCGTAGGACTTGTTGTCCAGCAGCTCCGGACAGCCCAGGGACAGCACGTCGTCGTCCGCCTGGCCCCAGAAGGTGATGAGGCTGGCGGAGCCGTAGGAGACGGCGGCGGAGAAGTCCATCTTCCGCCCCGGCAGGTCCATGCCGGAGGACAGGCTCATGCCCAGCCCCTTGAGCATCTGCGCCTCGGAGGAGTAGCCGGTGAGCTCATCGGAGAAGCTCTTAATCTGGAAGGACATGTCCGTCCGGATTTTTTTGCTCTCCCCCAGCTTCTTCAGGTCAGGCATCCCCACGGCGTCGGAGGCCACCTGATAGGCCCCGGCGGACTTGGCGACGGCCTTGCCCAGCGCCGCCTTGGGCCCGCCCAGCAGGCCGCTGAAGAGTACGACAGCCAGCACGATGACCAGTACCGCCGCCGCGCCGGCGCCGGCGAAGAGGCCCAGCTTTCTGTTCCCGGACCTGACGGCGGCGGGCGCGCCGCCTGCCGCCGGAGCGGGCCGGGACGCCAGCGCGTTCTGGAACACGTCCTGGGACGGGACAGGGGTCTGCGCGCCGCCGGCCTGGCTGGAGGCGGCGCCGCAGGCGGGGCAGAACTTGGCCCCGTCCGCAAGCTTCTTTCCGCATTTCTTACAAAACATAATTTTCTTCCTCCTTTTAGAACCTGTATTCACAACCGCTGAACGCCGCCCGGGCGGTCTTTTTTCCGCCATACGGGATAAGAAAAACTGACGGGAAAAATCCCCGCCCGTCCGGCATTCCCCGGTTATGAATACAGGCTCTTAATCGATCATCAGAGCGGGACGGGACCATCGCCCCAATAGGCGCGCCCCTCCCGCAGGGTCATGCAGCTGGTACACAGCCGCTCCAGCTCGTCGGGCAGGTGGGTGCACCACACCGCGCAGCCGCCCCCGGCGAGAAAATTCTCCATCCACGACAGGAGCCCCTCCCGGTAGCCTTCGTCCAGCCCCGACGAGGCCTCGTCCAGCGCCAGGACCTCCCGGCCTGTGGACAGAGCCATGGCGATGCTCACCCGCTGCCGCATGCCGCCGGACAGCTCGCCCAGCCGCCGCTTGAGCAGGCCCTCCAGGCCCAGCAGCGCGATCAGCTCCTCCTGGACCGGGCCCCGGAGGCCGCAGGCCGCCCGCCACAGGGCCAGCTGCTCCCCGGCGGTAAGCTCCAGGGCCAGCTGGCTGTCCTGGGGCACGTAGCCCAGGACCTGCCGGGGGAAGCGGCGGTCCCCCGCCGTATCCCGGCCCCGGTACAGCGTCCGGCCGGCCTCCGGCTTCCTCGCCTGGGCCAGCAGGGCCAGGAGTGTGGATTTCCCCGAGCCGTTGGCCCCGGCGATCCCCAGGCACTCCCCGGCCTCCAGCCGGAAGGATACGGGGTGGAGGACCCGCACCCCGCGGTAGGACATACACAGGCCCTGGGCCTCCAGCAGGGCCGGCTCACGGACCGTCACGGCGGTCAGTCGCAGGAGAAGGACTGGCGGTCCGCCTGCCGGTTGGACCAGAAGTATTCCACGTCGCTGGCCAGCTTCTCGCTGTCCCTGCCGTTCCAGACGTACAGGTCGCCGTCGCTGACGTAGACCACCCGCTTGCTGTCCAGGAAGGCGACGCCGCTGACGGCCACGTCGTCGGCAATGCGCTCGCCCTTGCCGTCGCGCATCACGTACAGGGTGCACTCGGTGACGCCCCGGCGGTCGTTATAGTCCACGTCCTCCATCTTGAAGACCGCGCCGTCATCCAGGATCTCCACCTGACCGGCGTCCTTTGCCACGGACTCGCTCTTGCCCCCGGCATAGCGCATCAGCTCGCCGGCGGAGTAGTCGCTGTCCATGTCGGTGAAGTAGTAGACCGCATCCTTGCCGCCGCTGCGGCCCTTGGTAATGCCGGTGTAGTCGTCGTCGGTAATGGTGGAAACGAAGGTCAGGCCGTTTTTGCCTACGCTGTAGGCCCGGATCTCGGACTCGCCGTCCTCGTAGGCGGTGAGGACCGCCTCGCTGCCGTTGAGGATAAAGAGGCTTCCTATATCGCCGTCCTCATCCAGGTCAAATTCGGACTCCGCGCCGCCCACATGCTGGTACCAGCTCCGCTCGGCGGCGTCCATCTTCTCGTAGACCTGCTCCCCATACTCCAGATCCTGCACGTCGCACACGGCGGAGATCTCCTGGTCGGCCCTGGCGTAGAGATAGATGCCGTCCGCGGCGGAGTACGTGGGGGCGAAGGCCAGGCCCTCGGCCAGGAGGGTGTCCTTCCCATTCTCGTACCGGCTCAGGTTGTAGGTGGTGATATTGTACTCCGTATCCTTCAGGGACTGGCGGATGTAGTTGCGGTTCTCCACCGCGTACCACTTTTCATAGGCCTCCTCATAGGCGTCCCAGTCCGTGGTCATCCAGCCCCAGGCGTTCTGAACCTGGTAGTCGTCGTAGTCCGGCTCCGTCTCGCCGGCGTCGCTGGAGGCCAGGGAGTCGCTGACGAAGTCGTAAAGCGTGTGCTTCTCCGTATTGGCGGTCATGTAGAGGATCACCGCCTTGCCGTCCTCCACGGAGACGTCCAGCACGCTGGACACGTCGGAGAGGAGCTTGGTTTTCTCCCCGCCGGGGACCTGGCTGTAAACGTCATAGGTTTCGTCATACTCCCACTCTCCGCCGTCGCCGTTGGACCTGCCGTAGACCAGGACCTCCGCGTCGTAGTCGGTGTAAATGGCGTCGGCGTCCTTGAGGAGCTTTTCCTTCGTGCCGCCGTCCTTGATCTGGACCCGGTAGAGGGCGAGGGTGTAGTCCGAGGGATCGGACTCGGTGTAATAGGCGTACGCGCCCTTTTCGTCTATGGAGAAGCCGTAGCCGTTCACATCGCTGGCCAGCTTATAGCTCTCCTTGCCGTCGAAGAAGCGCAGCTGCCCGTCCTCGCCGCCCCGGACATAGACCGCGCCGCCGGAGGGCAGCAGGCGGAGGCTGTAGCGGTTGACGTCGGAGGAAACCTTCTCCGGGGAGGCGCCCTTTTTGCCGATCTTGGCCGTCTCCATCCGGTATAGGTCGGCGGTTTCATCGCTGCTGCCGTAGCCCTCCATAAAATAGATGTACTTGCCGTCCCTGGTAAAGCGTATGGAGGAGGGCTCGTCGTCGGACAGCTCCACCGCCTCGGTTTTGGCCTTCAGGTCCTTGCGGAACATCAGCTCACCGTCAACTGTGCGGTAGAGGAAAATGTCCTTGCCGCCGCCGGAGGGCAGCAGCGCCGCCAGCAGCGCGACCAGGACCACCGCCGCCACCGCCGCCGCAGCCAGGATGATGACGCCGGTTTTTTTCTTCTTCTGCGCGGGGGCGGCGTCCGCTCCCGGCGGAACCGGGGGAACAGGCGGAACCGCCGGCGGCTCCGCCGGAGGGGCCACGGCCACCGCCGTCTCCATCGCCGGCTCCAGGGCCGCCGTCAGATCGTCCCGGGGCGTCTCCGCCGCCTGGGGCCGGGCGGGGGCTTCCGGGACATCCGGAACATTGGGGACCTCCGTGGCGTCCGGAACATCCGATGCCTCCGGGGGAACCAGGATCACCGGCGTCTCCGGAACCTCAGGCGGATGCTCCGGCCGGGAAACGGGGGTTCCGCAGCCGCTGCAGAATTTGGCGTTCTCAGGAATCTCTTTCCCACAACTTTTACAAAACACGCACAATACCTCCTGTATTTGGGATGAAAAAACTTTGCCTTCAAACCATACCAACTATTATAGCAGACTTTCCCCATATTTCAACAAAATTCTGCATGTTTGGGACAGTTTGCGTGAAATCCCCCGCTACCGCTCCCGGGAGGCCAGGAGGGCGGCCTCATAGAGCTCGTTCCGGCCCAGGCCGGTGTCGGCGGATACCTGCCGGACGACGTCCTTCATCCGCTCTCCCCGCTCCCGGCGTTCCAGCACCAGCTCCACGCCCTGGGCCAGGGTGACGGCGTTCTCCGGCCTCCGCTCCGCCCCGGCCAGCACCAGGACGTACTCCCCCCGGGGCTCGTTCTCCCGGTGCCAGGCCGCCGCCTGGGCCAGGGTGGTCCGCGCCACGTCCTCGTGGAGCTTGGTCAGCTCCCGGCACAGGGCGATCCGCCGGTCCCCGAAGGCGGCCAGGAGGTCGTCCAGGGTGGCGCGGAGGCGGTGGGGCGCCTCGTAGAGGAGGATGGTCCGCTCCTCGCCCAGCAGGCCCTGGAGCCGCTCCTTCCGCTGGGCCTTGTTCACCGGCAGGAACCCCTCGAAGACGAACCGCTCCGTCGGCAGTCCGCTGACCGCCAGGGCGGTGATGAGGGCGCAGCAGCCGGGGATGGCCTGAACGGCCACGCCGTTTTCGGCGCACAGGCGCACCAGGTCCTCGCCGGGGTCGCTGACGGCGGGGGTGCCGGCATCGGTGGTCAGGGCGCAGCTCTCGCCGGCCAGGAGGCGGGCGAGGATGGCCGGCCCGGCGGAGGCCTTGTTGTGCTCGTGGTAGCTGACCATGGGCTTTTGCAGCCCCAGGTGGCTGAGGAGCTTCCTGGTGACCCGGGTGTCCTCGGCGGCCACAAAGCTGGCGCTTTCCAGTGTGGCGGCGGCCCGGGGGCTCAGATCTCCCAGGTTGCCGATAGGGGTGGCGATGAGGTACAGCGTTCCGCTCATAGTCTATGTCTCCCTTGCGTTTTTTCCCACCGATCATATCATGTTTTTTCCCCGTTGGCAAGGCGGGTTCCGCCCCTTGACAGCGGGGGGATGGTGTGTTATATTCGCAGAAAAGGGGAGGAAAGGAAGGGATTTACCCATGCTGCCCACATTTTTCATCCGTTCCCAAGGCATCCGGAAGCTGTACTGCAGTCTGTTCACGCCCCTGCTGGAGCGCAGGGGCCTGACCCAGCTGGAGATGGACATCCTCCTTTTTCTGGCCAACAATCCGGAGTATGACACCGCCCGGGACATTGTGGAGAAGCGGCACCTGGCGAAGTCCCATGTGTCGGTGGGAGTGGACGCCCTGGCAGGGCGCGGGCTTCTGGAGCGGCATCTGCGGGAGGGGAATCGAAAGACCATCCACCTGCGCCTGACGGAGGCCGCCGGGCCCATTGTCAAGGAGGGACGGGCCATCCAGCGGGAGCATGGGGAGATTCTTCTGTCCGGTTTCACCGGAGAGGAGAGGGCGGAACTGTTCCGGCTGCTGGAAAAAATAGGGGAAAATGTGGATGCCGCGCTTCGCACGGCAAAATAGATTCTTCGCCGCCTTCGGCGACGGGAATTTGATCTGCGGCCCTGCGGGCCGCAAAATTGCAGGCGCCGCCGCGCAGCGGCGGCGAAAACCCCATTTTCCCCCTTTACAGCCCCCTGCTTCTATGGCATAATATACCGTGAAATTAAATGGAGAAAGAGGATCCCTATGCCTATTATTGAATACGACGCCTATAAGCAAAAATTAGGAGCCATCGGCCCCCGGCTGGAGAAGCTGGCCGCCGCCCTGGACCTGGAGGGCGCCCGCCGGGAGGTGGAGGAGCTGGAGGAGAAAACCGGCGACCCCAACTTCTGGAACGACGTCTCCGCCTCCCAGAAGGTCCTCCAGCGCACCAAGCAGCTGAAAAACAAGCTGGAAAACCACGCCCGCCTTGTCGGGCAGTGGGAGGACCTCACCACCCTGGTGGAAATGGCTATGGAGGAGGACGACGAGTCCCTCCTCCCCGAGGTGCAGGAGGGCTATGACAAATTGGAATCCGCCCTGGAGGAGGCCAACCTGGCCACCCTCCTGACCGGGGAATACGACGCCAGCAACGCCATTTTGACCCTCCACGCCGGAGCCGGCGGCACCGAGGCCCAGGACTGGTGCCAGATGCTCTTCCGCATGTACACCCGCTGGGGCGAGCGGCACAATTTTACCGTTAAGATTCTGGACTATGAGGACGGCGAGGAGGCGGGCATCAAGTCCGCCGCGATCTCCATCGAGGGCGAGAACGCCTACGGCTTCCTCCGCAGCGAGAACGGCGTCCACCGGCTGGTGCGCATTTCCCCCTTCGACGCCAACGCCCGGCGGCAGACCTCCTTCGCCGCTGTGGAGGTCATGCCGGAGATTGAGGATGACAACTCTGTGGAGATCCGCCAGGAGGACATCGAAATGCAGGTCTACCGCGCCTCCGGCGCAGGCGGACAGCACGTCAACAAGACCAGCTCCGCCGTGCGGCTCATCCACCGCCCCACCGGTGTGGTGGTATCCTCCCAGCAGGAGCGCAGCCAGGTCCAGAACCGGGAGAACTGCATGAAAATGCTCCGGGCCAAGCTCATGGAAATGAAGGCCCAGCAGCACGCGGAAAAGATCTCCGACATCAAGGGCGTACAGATGAAGATCGAGTGGGGCAGCCAGATCCGCTCCTACGTGTTCATGCCCTATACCCTGGCCAAGGATACCCGCACGGGCTTTGAAAACGGCAATATCACCGCCGTCATGGACGGCGACCTGGACGGGTTTATCAACGCCTACCTCACCGCCAGCGCCACGGGCGAATTGAAGAAATAGGCAGAGCAAAGGCCGCCCTTTCGGGCGGCCTTTGTTTTTGATTGTGGACAAAATAAGGCTCAATACATGCGTATCAAATAGTGTGTACAGGGTGTTAGAAGCTGTACCAATAGGTGACGGTATGCAGATTGGTACTGCTTCTTAAATTGTAGTTGCTCCACTTGCTTCTGCGGCATTCCTTTTGTCGGTATCTCTTGGATTTGCGGCAGCAGCTCCGTTGTACGCTGATATTTTCTTGCCATATATAGGGCCTACTGAAAAAACCCATATAGGTACAAGGACAGAAGGGAACGGAAAAAGAGTGCAAGCCAACGCACCAGCCGGAGGCTGGCGTTCATGGCCAGGATGATG
>VSNB01000239.1 GCA_009774055.1 Clostridiales bacterium | reverse complement strand
CGGCAGTATCTGCAAAACGAGGATACCGCCAGGGATTTCGCGGGGTATTACCGCCTTTACCGGAAATATGGGGAGGTATACGATATACCGGGCATCCTGGCTGGGACGGCGGCGGATATTGCCTCCTGTGCCGCCAGGGCGCGGAGCGCCTCCTTTGACGAACGGTTCACCGTGGTGAACTTGATCTTGGACTGTCTGGGCGGGCAGTTTGCCCGTTATGGGCGGATGGATCGGAATGTTACCGCGCTTCACAAAACGCTGGGGACTTTCAAGCTGTATATGCGGGATAAGTCGGATATGGAATGCCTGGACGAATTGATCCAGGACCGCCGAAAGGCGATACGGGTCAGGCAGGAAGCGGATCTTCTTTCGCCGGAGGAGCTGGATACCGGGATATGGGGGCTGAAACGGCTTGAGGAATACGCGCTTGCACTGAAAGCGGAGAATATCCGCAGCAAGGAAGATGGCATGGACCGCATCAAGGCCCTGTTCGATCAGGAGGCCAATGCAAGGAAAGCACTTGTGCAGGAAGTGAAAGACCGCCTGCACCGCGCGTTTGCCTTCCTTGCGGACTGCTTTGGCGATGGGCAGGAGATGATCCTGTTTGTCTCCGCCCTCACACAGATGGAGCAAGCCATGGATTTCATCAGCCTGCACGGATGCGAGCCATACCTGGAGTATAGCCAGAAATTGTTATATCAGGAGCGGGAGCAGACACTGCGGGACGCCTGCGGGGAGATGTTGGAATAAAGACAAGGCAGGCTTGCAGATGATACTTGACAGAGAAATCGTACATGGTATATAATACCGCCGAAGTGAATACCCATGTCCAGTGCTCCCGCGCCTCACGGCTGCGGGAGATAATAGGGAATCAGGTGCGAAACCTGAGCGATCCGGTCACTGTGAGCGAGGAGTCCGCCGCAAATGCCATTGCGAAAGCGAGAAGGTGCGGCGGGCGGAGACGCGCGAGCCAGGAAACCTGCTGGGCGTGGTGTGGATGGGTATCTTCCGCAGAAAGGGGCCTGTCCGGCGCGCAGCCTTGCCAGGTTTCTGGCGGAGGCTCTGTTTTGGCGTGTCTGGGTAGGGCTTGCTCTCTTTTGAGGGCAGGTCCTTTTTGCGGGTGATATAAAAATATCATTTGACAAAGGAGAACACAGACATGAAAAAAACGTTTTCCCTGCTGCTGGCTCTGGCCATGGTCCTGAGTCTGGCAGCCTGCGGTGGCAAGGATACCCCCGCAGATGATGTAGACACGCCCGATACGCCTGCTGAGAACAACCAGCCCGATACCCAGCAGCCCGGTGAGCCTGACAACGAACCTGCCCAACCGGAAGACAGCTACTATCCTGTCACAATCACCACTTATGACTACGAGGGCAATGAGATCGAGACCACCTATGAAAAAGCGCCCGAGAAAGTCCTGTGCGTCTACCAGGGCACCATCGAAACCATGATCGCCCTGGGCCTGGAGGACCATGTGACGGCCAGCTACGGCCTGGACAACCCTGTCAAAGAGGAGTGGGAGGCCGGCTTTGCAAAGATGAACTACAATGAGGACATCTTCGCTCCCGACAAAGAGACGGTCCTTATGATGGAACCGGACCTGATCTTCTCCTGGGGCTCCCTGTTCAGCGATAAGAACCTGGGCAATCAGCCGGAGTGGATTTCCAATGGGACCAATACATATATCAGTACCAACACCCGCCGGGGCGGCCATTCCCGAACCTTGGAGAACGAATACACCGACCTTATCAACATCGGCAAAATCTTCAACGTAGAGGACAAGGCACAGGCCATTGTAGACGAGATGAAGGATGAGATTGCCAATGTCCTGGAGCAGACCAAGGGCCAGGATGCGCCCCGAGTGGCTGTCATTGAGTTCCTGGGCGAGGATATCAGCAACTATGGCGCGTCCCAGCTGGGCGGCGACATGGTTGCGCAGTTGGGCGGCGTTCTGGTCGAGCCGGAGGCCGACTCCATTGGCAAGGAGGACCTGTTGGGCCTTGACCCGGATGTGATCTTCGTCGTCTATATGGCCCGCACCGAGGGCGTGGAGGAAGAGATGCGCTCCAACGTGGTGGACGATCCCGCGTTCGCGGAACTGAGCGCGGTCAAGAACGGCCGGGTCTGCACCATCATGCTGGGCGACATGTACGCCAGCACCGTCCGCTCCATCGACGGCATCCGCACCTTTGCCGCCGGGATGTACCCGGAACTGTACCAGTAAATCATGCGGAACGGTAAGGAGGGCCTGCTGCGAAGCACCCCGGCGTGGCTGGCAGCTCTGGTCCTGCTGCTGGCGGCTTTGGCACTGTCCCTGTTGGTGGCGGTGACGATTGGCAGTACAGACATCCCCATATCGGATGTGTACCATGTCATCTTCTACAAGCTTTTCGGTGCGGGGGACCCTGTCTGGGGAGAGGGCAACCTATTCCGGGCGGTGTGGTATCTCCGCCTGCCCCGGCTGATCCTGGCAGCAGGCATCGGTGTGAGCCTCTCCACCTGTGGCGTAGTTATGCAGGCAATCGTGAAGAACCCGCTGGCGGACCCATACATTCTGGGGATTTCCTCCGGCGCGTCCCTGGGCGCTACGCTGGCTATTATGGTAGGTGTGGGGGCTGTGTTCGGCGGGAACTCCATCGGCATTATGGCCTTCCTGGGTGCGTTCGGCGTGTCGCTCCTGGTGGTGGGGCTGGCGAATGTTGGCAGCCGGGCCAATTCTGTGAAGCTGCTGCTGGCAGGCATGGCGGTCAGCAGCGTGTGCAGTGCTTTCTCCAATTTCATTGTCTACATCGCCCATGACCGGGAGGGGATGCAGACGGTGACCTATTGGATGATGGGCTCCCTGGCGGGAGCTACCTGGGAACGGGACGCCGCAGTGCTTCTGGTGGCCATTCTGGGTGCGGGATTCTTCTGGACGCAGTACCGGAATCTGAACCTGATGCTGCTGGGGGATGAGAATGCCATCACGCTGGGGACGGACCTTCACCGCTGGCGGCAGCTGTACCTGCTGGTGTCGGCGGCTATGGTGGGCTTCGCGGTCTATTCCGCCGGGATGATCGGCTTTGTGGGGCTGGTGGTACCCCATGTGGTGCGGATGATTTTCGGCACGGACCACAAGAAGCTGATTCCCCTGTGCGCCCTGGCGGGAGCGGTGTTCCTGGTGTGGGCGGACGTGGCCTGCCGGGTGCTCATCAAGGGCACGGAGCTGCCGATCGGTATTCTGACCTCCATGATCGGCGCGCCCTGCTTTATCTATCTGATGGCAAGAAAGAAATACGGCTTTGGGGGTGGGGACTGATGAGAGTGGAAGCAAAGGCTGTAGAGTCTCTTCTCAATGGCAGCCACATCCTCAAGGGCATCGATCTGGACATCGGCGACCGGGAGCTGGTAGGGGTCATCGGCCCTAACGGCAGCGGTAAATCCACCCTGCTCAAGTGTATTTATCGGGTGCTGAAGCCTACGGGCGGCGCTGTTTATCTGGATGGCAGGCCCCTGGATAGCTACCCGTACCGGGAATCCGCCCTGCGTGTAGCTGTGGTGGCCCAGCATAACTACTACAACTTTGATTTCTCCGTTCGGGATGTCGTCTTAATGGGCCGTGCGCCCCACAAGCGGGCCCTGGAGCGGGACAACGCGGAGGACTTCCGGATCGTGGCGGAATCTCTGGAAACGGTGGGGATGACCGCGTTCGCGGACCGGTCCTTCTCCACTCTTTCCGGCGGAGAGCAGCAGCGGGTGATCCTGGCCCGCGCCTTGGCGCAGCGGACGCCATGCCTGATTTTGGACGAACCTACCAATCATCTGGATATCAAGTACCAGCTTCAGCTGATGGACCTGGTGCGGGGCCTGGACCGGACGGTCATTGCCGCCGTCCACGACCTGAATATCGCCGCCATGTACTGTGACCGGCTGTATGCTGTGAAGGACGGCAGGATCGTGGGCCAGGGTGCGCCGGAGAAGCTGCTGACGCCGGATTTCATCCGGGAAGTCTATGAGGTGGATGCCCAGGTCATGACGGACGGGGACGGCGCGCTGCACATCCTGTTCCATCCCGGCAAGGGGAGAAAGGAGAACGCTGTATGAAGAAGATCGCGATCCTGACCTGTCTGGATGCTTGCCAGGTCTGCACCGGGGCGGGCTGCCTGAACGCCTGGAACAGCAAGTCCAGGCACTTCGCCGCTTATGCTAGGGAGGAGGCATCCCTGGAAGCCTTTTTCCACTGCAATGGCTGTGGAAAGGACCCGGAGACAGATGGGGGAATGATCGAGAAACTGGACCGGCTGCAAAGCACCGGCGTGGAAACCGTCCATATCGGCGTCTGCGCGATAAAGCGAGAGACGAAAGCTTTGTGCCCCAACATGTCCAAAATACAGGATATGCTCCATAGCAGAGGCATTCAAACGGTACAAGGAACCCACTGACGAAGGAGGAAGCGATGAAGCCAGTCAAGAAATCTGCTTGACGACTGGAAAAAGGGCCTTGTATCGGCGCATGTATCCATGTTTTGCGAATAAACATTTTGGCGTAGCGCGGTGACGCACCGAGCTTTCTTCACGAATGGAAAAACCGATTGACAAACCAGGGGGCATGTGGTAAAGCAGAGCTAATCAAATAAAAATCCAGCCGTTGCCGCGCAATGCGGCAGGTGGAACGGGGTGAGACGCCCCACGAGTCGGTCACTGTGATACCCCCCTATGAGGGTTAAGCCAGATACACTGCGGTTGGATGCACTCTGCGGCCTGGTGTAAAATCTTGTGTAAGCGAAAATCGACAAAATCAAGAAGAGGTGCGATGGGAAGCGCGCAGGCGGA
>VSNB01000238.1 GCA_009774055.1 Clostridiales bacterium | reverse complement strand
GACCCCTGCCGAATTATTCCAGGCAGAGCTTGAAAAATTATTTTAGCTAATTGTTCAAATGGACTTGACAATTTTCACCTCCCGTCCCAGCTCGGGGTCGGAGTCGATGAAGGGCCACAGGTCCTCCAGCAGGCCCCGGGAGGCGTACCGCCGCAGAGGAATTTCATCGGACAGGTCCAGCAGGTCCGGCATGTTCCCCGCCAGAATCTCGGTATTGAGCTTGCTGAGCCCCGCCGAGGCGTCGCCGGAGGTGTTGTACTCAGAGTAGTCCCGGACCTCAATGCGGTACTGGCTGCTGGAGCGGTTGAATTCCAGGACCCGGGCCCTCGTCTCGCTGCTTAGGCCCATGGTGGCCAGGGTTAGGACTGTCCGCCCTGCCAGATCCTCCGCCCCGGCAGGGGCCAGACGAGCCAGGGAGTAGGACACCGGCCATGCGCGGCCGTCCCGCAGCGCCGCCGCCCCCTTGCCGTCCGGCAGGAGGAACATGGCCTCCACCTGGCTCTTGTCCACCCCCGCACCGCTCCAGCTGAGAAGCTTTTCCGGGGCCGCGTTCTCTGCGGACCAGCCGTAGAGGCTGTCGCCGCTGCTGTAGAAGAAGTCGTACCGCTCGTTTCCGTCATAGATCCGGTCCGCGCTGCCGGTCAGGGGGCGGGACGCGCCCAGGGACTGGCTCTCCAGGTCGATGGGGTAGACGGTGCGGCCGCTCCCGTCCCCGGTTACCGCGCCCACGCCGCCGGCCAGGGGAACCAGCTGCTCCACCGTCTCCTGTCCCTTACAGGTGAAGAGAACATTCAGCCCGGCATCCAGCACGGTTACCGATGCGCCGGAGGCGGCGTACAGCCGGTCCTCCCGGTCCATCCGGGTATCGGTGACGGCGTCCACGCCCAGCTTCTCCGCCAGCTCCGTTATGTCCACCCGGTTCAGCTCCTGGGCTCCGGAGGCGTCCAGCTTCCGCCAGACCTGGCTCGCCCAGCCGATATCGCCGCCTGCCGCCACGAGTCCGCTTCCCAGATCGTCCAGAGTCATGTCCTCCATGCCGCCGGAGACGCGCTCCAGCACCCAGAGGGAGCCGTCCTCGCAGGGGACGATGGCGGCCACGGAGGCCCCCTCTCCCGGCGTATAGCCCTCCAGCTTCACAGGCTCTCCGCCGGTCGCGTCCATCCGGTACAGCGCGGCGCTGCCGGTACCGGAGGAGAAGGTGAAGCCACCATCGTCCGAGACGGAGGAGGAGGTGGCGAAACTGCCGGACGAAATCTCTTCGCCGTCCTCCTCCGGCGGTTCCTCCTCCAGGCCCGCCAGGTACAGATTCCCGCCGCTTGCGGCGGAGGCGGTGAGCTCCGTCAGGGGCAGGTCCAGCGCGGAGAGCTCCGAGGTATAGGCCGCCGCCGCAGGGGCTTCGGCGGGTCCGCCGCTCTGTTTGTCTCCGCAGGCAGCCAGCAGCAGGCACAGGGCCAGCAGCGCCGCCGGAATGGCGCGTTTTTGTTTTTTCATAAAATTATCCTCCTTGCCGCCGGCTTCCGCCGGCTGGGTATGGCAAGGAGGATAACAGGTAAATCTTACATTACAAGGGGGAAACTTCTTACGAATTCTTACAAAAGGGCCGGAAGCGGTCATCGGGATTCCCGGTGTTTTGGAAAGGTCAGTATGCTTTTATAAATCCCGTCCTCCAGGGACGCCTCCAGCGCCCCGCCAAACCGCTCCATCAGCTCCCGCATGGTGGGCACACCCAGCCCGTGGCTGTCCGCCCGGTCCGGCGCGGGGAGGGCGCGGTTCTCGATCCGCAGGACGACGCTGTCCGCCCGGTCCTCCGCGCCCATGCGGATGGGAAAGGCCGGGTCGGCGTATTTCCGCAGGTTGGAGAACAGATTGTCAAATACCCGCACCGCGTCCTCCGTCCGGAGGTACAGCGCGAACGCCCGGCGGAATACCGGCGGCTCCACGTCGAAGCCCTCCCGGCGGAGGTCGCCGCCCTGCTCTGTCAGAAGCTGTCCCAGCAGGGCCGCGCCGTCCACCGTCTCGGGCGGCCGCTCCAGGCCGGAGGTGGGAGCGGCCACCTGGACGCTGGCGAAGAGCTGGTCCGTGAGGGCCTTGAGCTGGGCGGCCTTCTCGGAGGCCAGGCGGAGGAATTCATCCCGCTCCGCCTGGCTCCGGTATTTTCCATAGGACAGGATGTCCAGATAGCCCGTCAGCTTGGTCAGGGGCGTCCGGATGTCGTGGGACAGGGAGGTGATGAGGCGGCTGTTGGCCCCCACGGCCTCCCGCTCGCCCTCCAGTCGGGCCAGTACGGAGCGGCGCAGCCGCTCGATGTCTTCCCCAAGGCCGCTGATTTCGTCCCGGCCCTTCACGCATATGACGTGTTCCAGGTCCCCGGCCATCAGCGCCCCGGTTTCCCGGGACAGGGTCCCCAGCCTCCGCAGCACCCGGACGATGTACGGCACCACTACGGCGCAAAAGCCCGCCAGGGCCAGCAGCAGACCCGCGATCCGGCACAGGCCTTCATACCGCAGGGCGGCGGGCGCCGCAGAGAGGTACAGCACCCCGTCGGCGCACTGCACCGGATACATCTGCGCCACAAAGGTAAAGTCCCATTTGTCGGACTGTGCGCCGCGGTCCGACCAGGTGAGGCCATAGCGGACGTCCGCGTCCACCTCTGCGGAGGCCGGGGGCGCGGAGGAAACCGTGCTGACCACTGTGCTATAGAAGCCGGAGGCAACGTCCGACGCGCCCTCCTCCTGGTGATCCAGAACCTGCCGGATGGTCAGGCAGTTCTCCGTTACGTAGTCCTGATAGGCCTGCGCGGCGGTTTCGGTCCGCTTCTCCCAGAAGGGAGCGAACCGCTCGCTGTAAAAGAGCCAGGGGGCCGCCACGGAATCCACCAGATAAAAGGTCGCGAAGGCCAGAACCAGGCCCAGCACCGACACCCCCACCAGCTTGGTTCCCAGCCGGGAAAAACGGCGTTTCTTATCCAACGCGGTACCCCTTTCCCCATACGGTTTTGATGTACTCCGGATGCCGGGGGTCGTCCTCCACCTTCTCCCGCAGGCGGCGGATATGGACCATGACGGTGTTGGCGGAGGAAGGGAAGTAGGTTTCCTGCCATACGCTCTCGTAGAGGTTCTCCATGGAGAAGATCTTCCCCCGGTTCTGCACCAGCAGGCGCAGGATGCGCCACTCCGTATCCGTCAGGTCCAGTTCCCGGTCATTGCGCCAGACCATGTTGCCGGTGAGGCTGACCCGCAGGCCGCACCACTCCGCCTCCTCCTGAACTGCCTCCGGCTTTCCCCGGTAGACTTGGTACCGCCGCAGCAGACCCTTCACCCGTGCCAGCAGCTCCGGGTAGGAGAAGGGCTTCGCCAGGTAGTCGTCCCCGCCGCTGGAGTAGCCCATGGTCAGATCCGACTCCTGGCTCTTGGCGGTGAGGAACAGTACCGGCACGTTCCACTTCTCCCGCAGCCGCAGGCATACGTGGTAGCCGGAGATCCCCTCCATCATGACATCCAGGATCACCAGGTCCACGTCCTGGGCGTGGTTTTCCAGATACCCCAGGGCCTCCTCGCCGCCGGCGGCCTCCGCTACCTCGAAGCCCTCCCCCGTCAGCAGAATGCGCAGTACGTCCCGGATCTCCCGGTCGTCATCCACAATCAAAATTTTATCCCTCATACCGTTTCTCCCACGTTGATGTCGTCAGGACCGTTTGCCCTTTTACTCAAACAGACGCAGGAAGAGGGCCGGAGGTTCCTTGATTTTTTATTTTTACTGAGGGATGTATCCGCTTTGTATCAAACCGGCTTCCGTCTTGTTATTTTTTTCCACAGAGCGGCAGCGAGGTTCCCGCGCGCAGGTGTGCGCGGGGGCCTGAATTTTATGAAAAAAGAGCTTGACATTCCCACTGTGTCAGGGTTTATTCTACCTGTAGGAACCGGTTCCGACATCAAAATACGAGGAGGTATGTCATGCTCACCATTGGAGAGTTCTCCCGGCTAAGCCGGGTGACGCCCCGGATGCTGCGGCACTACGACGCCCTGGGCCTGCTCTGCCCCCAGACGGTAGGGGAGAACGGCTACCGCTACTACCGTCAGGAGCAGCTGTCCGATCTGGTCAGGCTGCAGTGGCTGAAGTCCTACGGTTTCTCCCTGGGGGAGATCGGGCCGCTGCTGGCTCTGGAGGACGCGCAGCTTCTTCCCCATCTGCTGGAGCGGCGGAACGCCCTGGAGGCGGAGCTGGAGGAGCGGCGGGAGACGCTTCTCCGGATGGAGGCGGACATCCTCCGCATGGAAGGAAAGAAAACAATGGAAAATCAGTATCATGTCATTTTGATGGAGGACCCGGAGCAGAGGGTGTTCTCCATCCGCAGAACCGTTGGCGTAGACCAGTACCATGCCCTGTTCCAGGAGCTTCGCCATGAGGCGGAAAAGCGCGGCCTGAAACAGGCGGGCCCCATCCAGATGCTTTACCACGATCCCGACTTCAACCACGACAGCTCCGATGTGGAGGCCCAGATGGTAGTGTCCCAGGATGGCCCCGATATCACAGTCAAGCCCGTCCGCACCTGTGCGACGGTGCGGCACAGAGGCTCTTATGAGAGCCTGCATCTGGCCTACGAGGCTCTGTGCGCCTGGCTGGGGGAGCACACGGAGTACCGTGCCTGCGGTCCCGCCATGGACCGGTACCTCAACGATCCCCACGACACGCCCGCCGGCCAGCTGGAAACCGGGGTGCTCTTCCCGGTGGAGAAGCAGAAATAATCCAAAAACGGAGAGAAGCGGATTAAAAAGCGTGCTCGAAGATGTAAACTATCTTTTTGGGCACGCAGAGACAAGGAGCCCCCCCGCCGCTGGGCGCGGGCGGCGGCGGGGGGAGTTGGGGGATTTGACCGTCCCCGCCCCCAG
>VSNB01000237.1 GCA_009774055.1 Clostridiales bacterium | reverse complement strand
GGTCCAGGCCGAGAGCGCGCCGGCCCCCGCCTCCCCGGCGCCCGCGCCGGCTCCCGAGGCCAAGGCCGCTCCCGCGGCGGCTGCCGGCGCCGCAGGCGGACAGCAGCACGCCAAGGAGAGCCTCATCAGCGTCAACCTCACCAAGCTGGACCAGCTCATGGCGGTGGTCAGCGAGATCGTCATCACCGAGTCCATGGTCACCGCCTCTCCGGATCTGAAGGGGCTGCGGCTGGATAACTTCACCAAGTCCGCCCGGGAGCTGCGCAAGCTCACCGACGACCTCCAGGACGTGTCCATGTCCCTGCGGATGGTCCCGGTGTCCAGCACCTTCCAGAAGATGAACCGCATCGTCCGGGATATGAGCAAGAAGCTGGGCAAGCGCGCCCGCCTCACCCTCATCGGCGAGGACACCGAGGTGGATAAGACCATCGTCGACGGCATCAGCGACCCCATCATGCACATCGTCCGCAACTCCATGGACCACGGTCTGGAGGAGACGGAGGCCGAGCGCGTCGCCGCCGGGAAGGACCCCGTGGGCGAGATCATCCTCTCCGCCCGCCATACCGGCAGCGAGGTCATCATCGAAATCAAGGACGACGGAAAGGGCGCTGACTGCCAGGCCATCCTGAACAAGGCCATCCGCCAGGGCCTGGCGGACCCGGACCACGAGTACAGCCAGCGGGACATCCTCAACTTCATGATGATGCCCGGCTTCTCCACCAACGTCCAGGTCACCGAGTTCTCCGGCAGGGGCGTGGGCATGGACGTGGTGAAAAAGAACGTGGCCGACGTAGGCGGCACCGTGTCCATTTCCAGCGAGTGGGGCAAGGGCATGACCACCACTTTGAAGATTCCCCTGACCATGGCCATTATGGACGGCATGGAAGTCTCGGTGGGCGAGAGCCTCTTCACCATTCCCATCAACAACATCCGCTCCTCCGCCCGGGTTTCCGCCGGCGAGGTGATCCGGGATCCCGCCCGGGGCGAGATGATGAAGTTCCAGGACAATTTCTACCCCATCATCCGGGCCAAGGAGCTCTTCGGCCTGGAGGACGGCCACGACAACATCGAGGACGGCATCGTCATCTGGCTGGAGGCCGGCGAGTGCAGCTACTGCCTGTTTGTGGATGACCTGCTGGGGCAGCAGCAGATCGTTGTCAAGCCCCTGCCGGGCTACGTCAACAGCTTTGACATCAAGAGCTGCGGCATCACCGGGTGCAGCATCATGGGCGATGGCAGCATCAGCATCATCCTGGACATCGCCAGCCTCTACAGCGCCGGCCAGGGAATGTTCTGAACGCGCTTGCAGGCGGCGCGTCCGCTCCGCGCGGGCGCGCTCTGAGCCGGACAAACGCTTTTCGAGAAGGGAGTAAATAAAACTATGCCAGAGGAAAATGTGCTCTTTGCCAGAGAATCCGATATACCAGCCGAGGAGGCTGCGCCGAAGCTCCAAACCAATAAATACCTGATCTGCATTTCCGAGGGCCTGCTCTACGGCATCGACGCCGAGCAGGTGGAAACCATCATTACTGATCACACGATCACCCGTCTGCCCCGGGTGCCCCACTACGTGCGGGGCATCATCAACCTGCGGGGCCAGATTATCCCCATTATTGACATCCGCCTCCGGCTGGGAAAGCCCCAGGCCGAGGAGAGCTGCATCATCGTGGTCAACATCGGCAGCGACTGCATGGGCATCCTGGTGGACGGCGTGGACAAGATGGTGGATGTCAGCCGGGATTCCATCCTGCCCATGCCCACCCAGAACCCCCAGAAGCTGATTTCCGGCATGTGTTCCCTGCCGGACGGCGGCACGCTGCTGATTCTGGACTGCGGGCTCCTTCTCCACGAATAAGGGCGGGAAGGAGGAAAGACTGTGCCGCTGACCAATATAAGCAACGAAGATTTCAATAAACTCGTCAAGTTTATCCATAACCAGTATGGCATTGATCTGAGCCAGAAGAGGCAGCTGGTCACCAGCCGTCTCTCCTCCCTGCTCAGTCAGAAGGGCTACAGCGACTTCGGCCCCTTCGTCTCCGACCTGCTGAAAAAGCAGGACCCGGCGGACATGGAGCTGGTGCTCAACCGCCTGACCACCAACTACACCTTCTTCATGCGGGAGCAGGAGCATTTCGACTTCTTCCAGCGCACCATCCTGCCGGAGCTCGTCAAGCGCCACCAGCGGGACAAGGTGCTGGCCATCTGGAGCGCGGGGTGCTCCAGCGGCGAGGAGCCCTATAATATCTCCATTATTATCAAGGAGTTCCTGGGGGCCCAGGCCAGCCAGTGGGATACCCGCGTCCTGGCCACCGACATATCCCAGAAGGCCCTGGCCAGTGCCAAGCGGGGCGTCTACGAGCTGCCCGACACCATTCCCCCCGCCTGGCGGAAAAAGTACTTCCAGCCCGTTCCTGGCGGAAAACAGTACATGGTTGCTCCCATCCTCCGCAACAATGTGATTTTCCAGACCTTCAATTTGATGGACCCCATCAAGTTCCGCTTGAAATTCGACGTCATCTTCTGTCGGAATGTGATGATCTATTTCGACCAGCCCACGAAGGACGCTCTGGTACAGCGGTTTTACGATGTCACCGTCCCCGGCGGGTATTTCATGATCAGCCATTCCGAAAATCTGGGGAAAAACGCCCCCTATCAGACTGTGGCGCCCTCCACGTTCCAGAAGCGGTGACCGCTCCGGAGCGCAGTTAAATCTGAAAAAGGAGGCCCCTTTATATGTGGTCTGCAAATAAAAAGATCCGCGTCATGGTGGTGGACGACTCCATTCTGGCCCGCACCATCCTTACCCAGGGGCTGGGCAAAAGCCCCCGGATCGAGGTGGTGGGCACCGCCTTCAACCCCCAGGATGCCATGGCGAAGATCCCTCAGCTGAAGCCGGATGTCATCACCTCCGATGTGGAAATGCCCGGCATGAGCGGCATCGACTTCCTCAAGCTGCTGCTGCCCAAGTATCCGGTGCCGGTGATTCTGGTATCCTCTCTGAACCTGCGGGTATTCGACGCACTGTCCGCCGGAGCGGTGGACTTTGTGCGCAAGCCGGAGGCGGGGCAGGGAAACGACGCCTTCATCAACGCCCTGACCATGAAGGTGATTTCCGCCGCCGGGGCCAAGGTGCGGCAGGCTCCTGCCGGTATCACCAAGGCCGCTCCCGTAGCTCCCCTGGGCCAGCGGGCCAACCTGGACCAGGTTATCATCGGCCTGGGCGCCTCCACCGGCGGCACCGAGGCCACCCTGGAGGTACTCAAGCGGCTGCCTGCCGACATTCCCGGGATGCTGATTGTCCAGCACATGCCCACGGGCTTTACACAGATGTACGCCGAGCGGCTCAACCGCCTGTGCAACATGGAGGTCCGGGAGGCCAAGAACGGCGACGAGGTCCGCCGGGGCCTGGCTCTGCTGGCCCCGGCCGACTATCAGATGCGCATTGTCCGAAGCGGCGCCCGCTACACCGTGTCCTGCGCCCAGGGGGAGAAGGTCAGCGGCCACCGCCCATCGGTGGACGCCCTGTTCTTCTCTATGGCGGAGCAGGTGCGGTGCAAGATGGTGGGCATCATCATGACCGGCATGGGCCGGGACGGCGCCGACGGCCTGCTGCAGATGCGGAAGGCCGGAGCATTCACCATCGGTCAGGATAAGGAGTCCTGCGTGGTGTACGGCATGCCTATGGTGGCCCAAAACATCGGCGCGGTCCAGATCCAGGCGTCCTGCGAAAATATCTCCTCCGTCCTGCTGCGCCAGCTGAATACCTTATAAATATGAAACAGCAACTCCCCGCCGGATACCCGGCGGGGAGTCTCTTTTACATTGTTCTGCACGCTCTGTCAGAAAAACCGGCAGTACGCCCACCATCCCAGGGCGGCCTCCGCCAGCAGAATCAGGGGCATGCCGACCACAAAATACCAGTGCTTCGTCTTATGCCGGAAGGTCCACATGCCCAGGCAGGCTCCCAGACCGCCTCCCAGCAGGGCGGAGAGAAACAGCGTCCGCTCCCGGACGCGCCGCGCTCCCTTGCTTTTCGCCCGGCGCTTGTCAAAGCCCATCAGGGCAAAGGCCCAGATATTCACCAGGAGCAGGTATCCCGCTATCAACGGCAGCGGCGAGCCCACCATCGTCACCGCCCACATAGTCGTCCCGTGGGCCTCAGGCAGAAACCGGAATTTCTCCCTCATGACAGCCTTCCTCCGAAGAGATCCCGCATCTCCTCCTGCCGTCCGCAGCTCATGCGGCCCTCCGGGCAGACGCCGGTGAGGTAACAGCTGGGGCCGAAGCGGTCAAAGAGCGCCGGGTACTGCTGCCGCAGCAGCTTCAGCAGGCCCGTGGCTGCGTGCCGGATCTCCCACTGGGCCCGGGTGCAGGTCCGCAGCCTGACGATCAGCATCAGCTCCCGGGCATTGAGGGTGGTCATCACATTCATCAGATTGCCGGCGACGGCGAAGTAACTGCCGTAGGGGTGCAGGGCGGGCTCTGCGCACAATGTCCGACCGGTCCGGTTGGCCTCCGTCAAAGCGGTCTGGTAGATTTCCAGGGCGGCGGGATTGGTCCGGATGGTTTCCGGCAGAATGAACCGGCTGTGATCCACAGAGGAGATAGGGGGTACGATCACCGACTGCATCCGGTGGCGCACCAGGTGGGTAATGCCCGCCAGGGTCAGATCGGAGACAGCAAAGGTATAGCTCAGCTGCTCCAGCTCCCGGGGCCGCCGGGAGCGCAGCAGGGCCTCCACGGAAAACGGCTTGTCCCCTCCGGGATTGGCAGCGCGGTGGGCCTGCTCCAAAAGCCTCCCGGGGTCCGCCGGACCGGCCAGGAGCTCCGCCGCTCCCGCCTCCCCTTCCGACACCCAGACGGGCTCCTCCCGGAACAGGGGGACAGACTCCCCTGCCGGCGGCGCCGCCGGCCGGGCGGCCTCCCGCGCGGCCCCCCGGGCCG
>VSNB01000236.1 GCA_009774055.1 Clostridiales bacterium | reverse complement strand
TTTTTACACCCCCATCTCCGGGTCTCCTACACCTGGTCTGCCAGGGGGTTTTTGCCTTCTTTTGCCCGCGGGGCAAAAGTAGGCCGTCGTCCGGGCGCGGAAGCCCGGAGCTTCCGGAAAGAAGAGAAGCGGTCGCGGCCCGCAGGGCCGCAGATTAAAACCCGTGCCGCGCGGAGCGCGGCAGAGAAACATCCATCCCAATACAGAAAGGAAAAACTGCCATGGCTATGGAATACAGCGAAAAAGTAATGGAGCACTTTGCTCACCCCCACAACGTCGGCGTCCTTGACGACGCCAACGGCGTTGGCGAGGTCGGCAACGCCAAATGCGGCGATATTATGCGGATGTATCTGAAGATCAGTGACGATGAGATCATTGAGGACGTCAAGTTCCAGACCTTCGGCTGCGCCTCCGCGATTGCAACCAGCTCCATTGCTACCGATATGATTAAAGGCCAGCCCCTCAGCGAGGCGCTGAAGCTTACCAATCAGGCGGTGGTGGAGTCCCTGGACGGCCTGCCGGCGGTAAAGGTCCACTGTTCCGTCCTGGCGGAGCAGGCGGTGAAGGCCGCTATTGCCGACTACTATAAGCGCAAAGGAGTGCCCTTTGACCACCCCTGCGATGGCTGCTGTGAGGACGGCTGCTGCGGCCATGACCACGGCCGCGGGGAGGAATAAGACATAGGAAAAGCGGTATGCCCGATGTTGGGGCATACCGCTTTTTAATGGGAAAGACGGCGTTCTCTTTTGACTGGCAGGGAAAGCTGCGGAATCAGCGTTCCGGACGCTCCCAGCAGGAGAAACAGCCCCGCCTGATACCGCACAGTCAGAAACAGGGCCCCGGCAGTCAGCAGCAGCGCGCATCCCAGCCCCACCCGTCGGCAGATCCTGTCCGCCGCCATAGGGTCCAGGACCCAGCTGACCAGCAGATGCAGCGCCCTGCCGCCGTCCAGAGCCGGTACGGGCAGCAGGTTGAAGCACCCCAGCAGCAGGTTGGCGCCCGCCGCTACGTAGCGGCCCCCCAGCCGCGCAAGGGCCAGGGCCAGCAGCAGATTGACCGCCGGTCCTGCCAAAGTGCATAGAATTTCCCTGGGATAGGACAGCCGCCGGGTGTCCGCCCGGATTTCCGCGCCGAAAGCGGTCAGCCGCAGCAGTTCCACCTTTGCGCCCGCCAGGTTCAGCGCGGCCAGGTGCCCCAGCTCATGGCACAGGGCGAAGGCCAGCGTCAGCGGCAGTACCTCGCCTGCCCCCGCCAGCATCGCCAGGGCCGCCAGAATGGGAAAGCCCCAGCCAATCTCCAGATTACCCCACCGCCACATAATAGATGGGATTCAGGTACAGCTCCCCGTCGTGGAGCTCAAAGTGGAGGTGGGGCCCGGTAGCCAGGCCGGTGGCCCCCACCTCCGCGATCTTGTCTCCCTTGGCTACGCTGCCGCCCTCGGCGGTGACCTTGCTGCAGTGGGCGTAGAGCGTGATATAGCCCCCCTCGTGGGAGAGCATGATATAGTTGCCCAGACTGCTGCTGACGCCGGAGGCGTAGACCTGGCCGTCGGCAAAGGCCAGGATGTCCGTGCCCTCCGCCGCGGCCAGGTCGACCCCGTAGTGGAACCGGCTGCCCCCTTCGATGGGATGCTCCCGCCAGCCGAAGGAGGAGGACAGCCGCCCCTCCACCGGGGTGCAGTGGTCGAAGCCCAGGTTCCGCTGCTCCAGGCTGGCGTTTTCCGGCATGGGAGCCATGGTGTAAACCTGGGAGACGGTGGCGGTGGTTTCCGCCGGTTCCTCTTCGTCCTCATCCTCCGGGGAGCCGTCCGGAGCATCGCCTGCCGGCAGGGAGGCGGGCGATGCCGCTTCCGGCGAGATCACTACCTCCCGCATCAGCTCCTTGTCCGCCTCCGGCAGGGGCAGGGTGCTGTGGCGCAGCAGCTGTGCGCCTGTATCTGTAGAGGAAGGCGCGTTGGCTTCGTCCTCCGGTTCCGGCTGGGGGGAGGGCTGCTGCTCCGGTTCCACCGGCACCGCTTCCGGCTCCGTGGGGTCGGCAGGATTGAAGACGGCGGAGTAGGCATCCTGGAGGGAGTCACCCACCGGCCCTTCGCCGCTGACGGCCCGGCCTACGGCGGCAAACGCCTCCTTGAAATCCGCGTCCCGTCCAATCAGCTGCCGGGCGGATTCCGCCAGCCGGCCTACCGCGTCCGGAAACAGCAGCTTCGCCGCCACCAGCAGTACAAAGATTGCCCCGCAGATCACCAGACGCAGGGAAGCGCCCTCCTCTCCCGCCTTGCCGCCCCGGCGGACGCGGGTGCGGCGGAGCTGCTGGGCCCGCCGGCGGGCGTTGCTCGTAGACAATTTGCATCACCCCTTTTTGCCTATAGTCTATGCGGGGAGAAGGAAAATATGCCAAAAAGGCCCGCAGGCCGGTTCGACCGGCCTGCGGGCCCCTTTAAATGCGGTTAAAACCGCCGGTAGCTTACATCAGCGGGGCCAGGTTCATGACTGGATGGCCCTTCTCGGTGAGGAAGTTCATCAGCTCCTCGGGGTCGGAGGTGATCGTCTCGTCGCCGATCATGTCGCAGAAGTTGTCAATGCCCAGCAGCTCCTTGGCGGTGGCGTTGAGCCGGGGAGCCACGTCGTCCTTCAGCTCCTTGGGCATCCAGACGATGCGGGAGATACCGCCCTCGGCGGCGGCGAACTTCTTGGAGGCGATGAAATGCCGTCCGTGGCCCATGAAGCCTGGGGTCTGGACGCCGCCGCCGGTCATGGAGGCCAGCTCGCCGAAGGTCATGCCGGTGGGGGTCATGCCCTTGAACTCGCGGTTGCAGACCACCAGGCCGTTGGAGATGGGCTCGATGCCGCAGATGCACTCGAAGCAGCCGCAGGAGGTCATGGGGTCCTCCATGATGGAGTACAGGCTCACATGCTCCACCGCGCCCTGGGTGGCGGCGTTGACCATGCGGTCCACGTCAGGGTAGTAGCCCTTCACCTCGTCGGTGCAGCCCTCCTTGCTGATGGGCTGGCAGGGACCGGCGTCATTGAGCTCCTTGGTGGCCTTGGCGTCCAGCCAGCTCACCGCGCCGCACAGGCCCAGGCGCTCCGGGGTCACCACGCAGCAGTGGCTGGGAGCGAAGGACTGGCAGAGGATGCAGGTGTAGAACTGGTCCACGCTCTCGTCGGTCATGGAGCTGAGGCGGTCGTCCCGGGCGTTGTAGGCGGGCATGGCCTCCTCGTTGAGGATCTTCGTGGCCTTCTCGGGGTCGGTGACCAGGGTGACCTGGCACTTGTCCACCACGGCGGCGAACTCGTCCATGATCATATAGTACAGCACCTCGCCGAAGTGCTTCATCCTGAGGCCCTTGCCGTAGGCGTCATTGGAGACGCGGATGCGGAACTGGTTGCGCTGGCCGGTGTGCATCACGCCCTCCATGTAGTTGAACCAGGCGTGGATCTTCCGCTCGATGACGGACTCGAAGTCCTTCTGCATCTTCGCGCCGTAGACCTCGATATAGGTGGCCAGTGCGTACTCCACCTCGCCGCTGTCGATGTCGGGGCCGTCCACCACGATCTTGTGGTCCTCCACCTGGGCGGCGTCCCGCATGGTCACCAGCTCGCAGGTGGTGTTCTTGCTGGACCAGAACTCCACCTTCATGTCCGCCTTGCGGATGATCTCGCCCTCGAAGGCGGCGGCGAAGGCCACGGGGATGGGCAGCTCCTTCACCTTGATGTGGATGTTCCGCAGGGCCAGGGAGCGCTTGCTGGTCTCGCCGTGATCCAGCTCGGCCTCCAGCGCGCCGGGGACCTGGAGATCGCCGATATCCTGGTCCACGATCACCGGGAAGCCCAGGGCGATGGCGCCCGCGCCTGCGGAGACCACCACGGGGTCCAGGGCGCCGAAGGTATTGACGAAGGCGGGGACGCGGTCCTTGGTGTATTTGAGGAGGCCCGCCAGGTCGCCGGGCTGGACGTTGCCGAAGATGAGGGCGGCCCGGATCGCCACAGTGACGACATGGATGACGCTGGTCACGTCGTGGCCCAGGGGCACCACGCGGAGCTCCAGGCCCATTTTCACGCCCTTCTCCAGGGCCTGCTCGATGCACTCGCCGATCATAAAGGTGAGGATGCCCTTGGACTGGTAGTCCTTGACCACCTTAGCCACGTCCTCGTCGTTGTCCGCCTTGCCCAGCACCACGGCCACGCCGGGGATGTCCCCGGTGACCAGGGGCACGCCCAGGGAGCGGATGATGGGATCGGGCACGAAGCCGATGCCGGAGTCCTCGGCGTAGGGGTCGCCGCCGCCGACATACTTCAGGCCCTCGATGATCTCCGCGCCCACGGCGGTGGCAAGGCCCGCGTTCAGGGCCGCGCCGATGTCGTCCTGATTGGTGATGAGGCTCTTCAAAACGCCCACGCAGGCGGGCAGGTCGCCCAGGGTCTTCACCTTCACGCCGGTAGCGGCGTAAATGGTGGGGAAGAAGTAGGCGGTGTCGGGGAAGGCCACCGGCGTATCCGCGCCGTGCTTGGCGATGGCGTCGTTGACGGCCCCCTCGGTCAGGCTGGCTACAGCGTTGGAGCCGCCGTAAATCAGATCAGTTAATGTGCTCATATGAAAACAACCTCCTGTTAAATAAAATCCGGATCCAGGATAACTATTTCTTAATATACCAAAAAAGGTTGGGTTTGTATAGGGGTTTTCGTGGATTACGGCAAATTTTTTTGAGCGAACGGACTACGGCGCAGGCATCCGCGCTTGTTTTCCCTCTCAGCGAAAATACTTCTTGACAAGAGGCACTATGTGTTGTATAGTATTGCGCGAAGGGGGGCATGACCGTGATTGATCCACAACTGAAGCGGGGACTGCTGGACGTGTGCGTGCTGTCCCTCCTGCGGCGGGGAGATTCCTATGGGTACCAGATCATCAAGGACCTCTCCGGCTGCATTGAGATCTCGGAATCCACCC
>VSNB01000235.1 GCA_009774055.1 Clostridiales bacterium | reverse complement strand
GGACGGTGGCGATGACTTCGATCTTCCCCTTCCACTCCTCGTGGAGGCGGAGGGATTCCTTTGCGTAATCCATAACAATATTCCTCCTATTTGTATAGTGCTTTCCTTAGTTCTCAAAGGGGAAGCGGTAGGACAGGCCGAGCTTGTCGCGGACCGCGATGATCTCCTTCTGGACCGTCTCACCGACAGGTACGCCCTTGTCTTTGCGCTCCTGCCAGGCCAGCCACTCTTTTTCACCGGCGGTGTAGATGCGCTCCGCGCCGGGAGCCTTCTCCGATGCCCGGAGGCCCCGGCAGATGTCGCCGGCGGTCTTTTTGAAGGTGTCCAGCCCCATGAAGAATTCGGGGTTGATGACGAAGAAGAAATGGCCCAGGCGGTACATCCGGTTGCTGCCGTCGGGATTCTTGCCGCTGAGGTCCTTCAGGAAGGGGCCGCCGGTCAGGGCGGCGGAAAGGATTTCCACAATGGCGGTAAAGCCGTAGCCCTTGTATCCGCCGGTGGCCTCCCCCAGGCCGCCGATGGACAACAGGGCGCAGTTCCCCGCCCGCATGTCCTTGAGAATCTGGCCGGAATCGGTCATAGTGCCGCCGTCCCTGGTGATGACCAGACCCTCGGGGGTGGGGGTGCCGCTGCGCTGGTAGTACTCAATCTTCCCGTTCTGGACGATGGAGGTGGAGCAGTCGAAGTTGAAGGGGAACTCCTCGTCGGTGGGCATGGTGAAGGTGAGGGGGTTGGTGCCCATCATAGGTTCCACACCCCAGGTGGGAGCTACAGAGGGCCGGGCGTTGGTGCCGGTAATACCGATCATGCCCGCCTTTTCCGCCATGGTGGTCCAGTAGCCGGCGATGCCGTAGTGGGTGGAGTTGTAAATCGCGCCGCCGGCCATGCCGTACTTGGCGGCCTTTTCGATAAGCATTTCCATCATGCGGTAGCTGGCCACCATGCCCATGCCGTTGTTGGCGTCCATGACCACAGTGGTGGGGGTGTCCTTCACAATGTCCAGCTTCGTCACCGGCAGCAGGGTGCCGTTTTCGATGCGGTCGATATAAATGGGCTTGAAGCGGTTGCAGCCGTGGCTCTCAATGCCCCGGCGGTCCGACTCCAGCAGCACGTCGGCGCAGATGGCGGCGTCCGCCTCCGGTACGCCGTAGCCCTTGAAGGCGTCGGTCAGAAAGTCGTTCATCAGTTCCCAGGACACGTAGGGTCTAGTTTCCATGTTACAGTACCTCCAATATCATGATAAATTGGTTGAGCGCTTGCTTGGGGGAGCTACATGCTCCATACGGCGGGGTTGGTGGTGGACACCGCCACGGCGCCCGCCCCCAGGGCCCCGGTCACGTCCTCCTTGTCGGAGATCAGTCCGCCGGCGATGACGGGCTTCCCGGTGTCCTGGACCAGCCGGCGGATCATTTTGGGCATCAGGCCGGGCAGGACCTCGATCAGGTCGGAGGCGTCCCGGGCCAGATCCTTTTCGATGTTTTCCAGGGCCATGGAGTCCAGCAGGAAAAACCGCTGGACGGCCACCAGCCCCAGCTCCCGGCCGCGCTTCACCAGGGGGGAGCGGGTGGAAATGATGCCGGCGGCGGCGGTGCGGCGGGCCACGAAGTCGGCGGCGATTTCCCGGTTGGTCAGCCCGTCCGCCAGGTCCAGGTGGACGAAGGCGGCCTTGCCGGCGGCGCGGACCCGGTCTACCAGCTCCGACAGGTTGAGGATATTCCCGTAGAGCAGGAAGATCACGTCCACACTGCCGGCGAGAGCGGATTCGAGCCCCTGGTCGTCCTTCACTGCGGCGATGACCGGATTGTCGGCCAGGAGCTCCAATAAATGCCTGCTGTCCATATGCGTTACCTCGTTTCGCGTTTGCCCTGTGCGGCGGGGACAAAAAATGCGCAAGGCGGCATCATCTCGCCGCCCTACGCATCTCAATCCTCAGCACAAAGGCTGTGTTAATGATAGCAGACCCGGGAAAGGATTGCAAGGGTTATTTCGGAATTTTCCGGCGGAGAATGCGCCAAAAATCCCGGGAGGAATTTGTAGGTTTTCTACAAAAAGAAAATGGCGGGTTGACAGGAAATGGTGGTTATGCTATGCTGAGTGCAATTCCCGCAACTGAATACCCGGGCTCATGAGTGGAGAGACGAGCATGATGGTCCTTGCGGGCTGTCATGCTCTTTTTTCATAGTACCAAAATTTTAGGAGGACTGTTATGAAAGTAGGAAAGAAAAGCAAAACCCTGGCGGCTCTGGCCGTCGGCCTGGCGCTGATTGTGCTGGGCAGCGTCCTGGCCCAGGCGTTCCACACCTCGTTCTACTCCGTCAAGGTGTCCCGGGTCTATTTTGACACGGAGTCGGGCACTTTATCCGGCCTGCTCTACATGCCCAAGGGAGTGGACGCTTCGAACCCCCATCCCGCTCTGGTGACTACCCACGGCTACCTCAACAGCGCCGAAATGCAGGACGCCCCCGCCATTGAAATGTCCCGCCGGGGCATGGTGGTGCTGGCCCTGGACATGTATGACCACGGACACTCCAGGGGCAACGCGGAGCACACCGGCGCCTTCTTCAGCTTCTGGCCCACGGCCATCTGGGACGCGGTGCAGTATATGTATGGGCAGGACTACGTCCTGAAGGATGCCTCCGGCAACGGCGTGCTGGCGGTTAGCGGCCACTCCATGGGCGGCTTCTCCACCACCGCTGCCGTCTACTATGACGAGCAGGCCTACCAGCAGACGGGCGTGCGCATGATCAGCGCCCAGCTGTCCGCCGGTTCCGACTACATGTGGACCTCTTACCTGGGGCTGGACGCGGCTACCGGCGCGGCCAACTTCGGCGGGCGGACCATCGGCAAGATCTGCGCCCACTATGATGAGTTTTTCTTTGGCAAGCCCGAGGACGAGGGCAGCGTCGTATACAAGGACTACGTCTCCACCCAGGACGGCCAGACCATCCTGGAGACGATCAGCTTTGACGCCGACGGCAACCCGGTGCTGGACCCCAATACCAAGGCCGATACCTGGTACGATACCTCCGACGGCGGCCGCCGCATTATCTACGAACCCAGCGAGATTCACCCCTGGAACCACTTCTCCACGGGCACCACGGCAAAAATGATCTCCTTCTATGATGAGGCATTTGCCGATTACAGCAATCTGCTCAATCCCATTCCCGCCAACAGCCAGATCTGGCTCTGGAAGGAGATCGCCGAGCTGGTGGCTCTGGTTGGATTCTTCCTGTTCCTGGCGGCCCTGGTTCTGACTCTGGTGAAAGCGCCTTTCCTGAAAAACGCCGTCACCGAACGGCCTGCGGCCCTTGCGCCCGTCTCCACCGTCCGGGGGAAGGTGGGTACCGCCTCCCTGTTCCTGGTTACCATGCTGATTCCCTCCATCATCTATACCGCCGGCTCCGGCGAGGCCAGCCGCTGGCTGGGCTACGCGGCCATCCTGGCGGCGGTGTGCGGCGTCATCGGACTTGTGATCTCCCTGCGCTCCGGCGACGCGGACAAGAAGAGCTGGACCGCCGGCTCCGTGACTGTGATCGTCTCCGGCCTGCTGATGCTGTACATGGTCAAGAAGGGCATTCCCAACGACGCCACTTTCCAGGCCCCCACCGTCAGCACCATCGTCACCTGGGCCGTCATCTGCGCCTGCATCGCCGCCGTGGTGATGGTGAGCGTGTACCTGCTGGGCAACAAGAAGGAGCAGGGCGTGAGTCTGGCCCACTACGGTATATCCGGCGGCGCGGTGAACATTGTCGCTGCCTTCTGCACGGCCTTGATCGCGGTTGTTGCGGGATTCGCCCTGGTGTTCCTGGCGGACATCGTCTTCAAGGTGGACTTCCGGATCTGGACCTTCGCCGTCAAGACCTTCGAGGCATCCGCCGTGCCCGCCGCGCTGAAGTACATGCCCCTGTTCCTGATCTACTACGCCGTGGCTGGCATGGCCTGTGTCTACAACACCAGCTCTGAGAAGCTCCAGGGCGCGTGGGGCTATGTCCTGGCGGCCCTGACCAACATGGGCGGCATCTTGATCTGGCTGGCGCTCCAGTACGGCAAGCTGTTTGCCACCGGTTCCGCCTTCTATCCCGGCGAGGACCTGTCCGGCATCCTGCTGTTCGCGCTGGTGCCCACCCTGGCCATTGCCTCCTGCCTGACCAAGCTGTTTTACAAGCGGACCGGCAATATCTGGACCGCCGTGTTCTTCAACACCATGCTCATGACCATGATGACTGTGGCCAATACCACCGTCTATTTCCAGCTGTAACCCTCTCTCACATAAAGTCAGGGGCCGGACCCATATGGGTCCGGCCCCTGGCGTATTTGCTTTAGAGCCTGTTCAGCATCTCGACGTGTTTGGATTGGCGAGCGGATTTTTGCCCTGCAAGGCAAAAATCCGCAGGCATCCTGGCGGATGGCAAGGAACGATTGTGCAATGACAGCATCGAGCGGTCATGCGCAATTGCATTCTGCACGGCCCCTCGATGGGGCCGTTGCAGAATCCATAACGAAGTCAGGGCGGAAAATACGCCGCCAAGACAGGCGCGGGGAGATGCTGAACAGGCTCTTACAGCAGCTGGTCCCGGTCGTGCCGGGGATTGTCCGCAATTATCTTGCAGGCGCGGGTGAGCTGGGCGAAAATGGTGCTGTTGTAGCGGTTCTCGTAGACGGTGAGCATAGCGTGGGCCTCCGCCCGGCGGCGTACGATGTATGAGGGTTGGAGATTGGTCAGGGTCAGCGCCTTCACATCCGCAATACAGCGGGGGCAGGTGCAGAGGCCGAACATCTGAATGTACCGGGAAGCCTTCTCCTCGACCAGGGCTTCCATAATGTTGACCACCACCAGCTCGTCCGGGTCCGGCGCGGGAGGCGCGGGTCTGGGGGCGGGAGCAGGTTCGGGTACCGGCTGTCTCTAATACACATCA
>VSNB01000234.1 GCA_009774055.1 Clostridiales bacterium | reverse complement strand
TCCCCCCTTAGCCACCTTTTCACCCCCCATGCTCCGCGCCCCCCCTGCCCAGCAGGTGAATGACAGCCCCCGGTTCAAGCACATCCCCCTCATCATTTTCTCCTCCCTCATCAGCGAGGAAATGCGGATCAAGGGCCGGCAGCTGGGGGCCGACGAGCAGCTGACCAAGCCGGAGATCGGGCATTTGGTAGACGTTATGGACCACCTGCTGGAGAAGGCGGCTGATTCCCAGGGCAAGTAAAGAAGGGAGCGGCGCTATGGCGAAATTCGGAACAACCAAGTATATTGTCCGCCAGCCCATTAAGGACCTCCAGGGTACGGTGCTGGGCTACGAAATCCGCTATACCGGCGAGAATACCGGCTACAACGGCGAGGAGGGCCAGGATTTTTCGGCGGCGGAGACGATTTACAATTTTCTCACCCAAGCCAGCGATACCACCTTTAAGGGTGCGATGAATTTTATGACCTTTACCACCAATCTGCTGATGAAGCAGACGCCCAAGCTCTTTTCCCCTGAGGAGCTGGTGATCGAGATCGGGGAGAGCGCAATCCTCCATCCGCTGGCCATGCGCTTCGTGGAGCGGTACCGCCAGGAGGGGTACGCCATTGCGGTGAAGGACTTTCAGTTTTCACCCCGGTTCATTTCCAACCTGCGGCAGTTTGACTACGTGATGATGGACCTGCCCCACGCGGGGGACGCCAGCGTCCGCCGTCTGGCGGAAATGGTTCACAGCATGGGGAAGAAGTGCGTGGTTACCGGGGTGGACACGGAGGAGCTGTACCAGAAGGCGTTTATTCTGGGGGCGGACGCCCTGTGCGGGCGATATGCCGCCGAGCAGATGTTTACCGCCGTCCACTCCGCCAGCTATCTGCAGAGCAATTTCTTCCGCCTGCTGGTGGCGGTGACCAAGGACGAGCCAGAGGTGGATGAGATCGAGCAGATTATCTCCATGGATGCCAGCTTGACCTACAGCCTGCTGCGGATCGTGAATTCCGCCTACTTCGCCCTGCGCAACCGGGCCACCAACGTCCACCAGGCGGTGACCATTCTGGGCTTGGGCCAGCTTCGCCAATGGATTTACCTCATGGGGTGCCGCAACGAGAAGGGGGAGCTGGACGAGAACCAGGAGGAAATGCTCAAGCTGTCCTTCACCCGGGCCAGCTTTGCCAGCGAGCTGATGCGCTACGCCAAAAATATGCCCATCACCCGCAACGACGCCTATCTGCTGGGTATGTTCTCCACCCTGCAATTTCTGATTGCCGCGCCGCTGGAGGACATCCTTTCTGAAGTGGCGATTTCCCTGGATATCAAGGACGCCCTGCTGAACCACGAGGGCCGCTGCGGACTGCTGTACGACCTGATTCTGGCCTATGAGCGGGCGGACTGGGCGGCCATCAACCGCATGGGCGCAGAGCTGGGCCTGCCTATGGACCGGCTGCCGGAGATCTATTTCCAGTGCTTGGACGAGGTCAACCACATCTGGGAGCAGCTGATCCACAGCGGCGGAGAGGAAGAGGCGTAAGCCTCGGAAGACGAACACATCCATACCGCCCGTTCCGGCGTTTCCCGGGACGGGCGGTATTTTTTGCAAAAATGTAAAAAGTTCTTGACATTTTGGGGGCAGACGTGGTATACTCAAAAAGTAAAGAGTTCTTTACTTTTAGGAGGCGCAGTCATGAAACAGTTTTTGAAGAAGTTCCGGCTTCGCAGGCCGGACGAAATGGAACGGCACATCCTCTTCAGGGCCCAGCGGAACGCCTATCTCTTCCTGGTGGCTGCGCTGGCGGTGTGGAGCTTCTACGAGAGCTGGCAGGTCTACGCCCGGCACACCCGGCTCAACCTGCTGCCCTGCCTGCTGCTGGCGGCGGCGGCGCTGATCCAGAGTGTTTCCAAGCTGGTCCTGGAGCGCAGGGCGGTGCAGGACGATGAGGACTCCTATGAGACGGGGCCACTGGCGCGGATCGTGGTGCTGGCCTGCGCGGCGGCTGGGCTTATTTCGGCAATCGGGGCGGCGGTCATGCTGCTGTGCGTGCGGGTATGAGGAACCGGATCAAGGAGCTCCGCAAGGCCAGGGGATACCGGCAGGAGGACCTGGCCGCCGCGCTGGGCGTCACCCGGCAGACCATCATTGCCATCGAGAACAACAAGTACGACCCCACCCTGGGGCTGGCCATGAGGCTGGCCCGGTATCTGGAGACCACGGTGGAGGAGCTTTTTTTCCTGGAGGAGGGAACATGAAGAAGAAACTGCTTACGCTGCTGCCCTATCTGGCCGCGCTGGCGGCGGATTTTTACCTGCTGCCGCTTTTGGCGCGGGATACAGGGTCGGCCATGCTGCTGATGCTGATCGTCATGCCGCTGGCGGCGTTCCTGACGGGGGTGGCGTACGGGGTCCGGAATGGGTTTTGCGTGCTGCTCCCTATAGCGGCGGCGGTCCTGTTTATCCCGACCATCTGGATCCACTACAATGCCTCGGCGTGGGTCTACACCCCCGCCTACGGGGTGATCGTCCTGGTTGGGAACGGGCTGGGGCGGGCGTTTTATCGGAGGAGATAAAAAATCATAGACCCGAAGTATCCCGTGTGTGGTTCCCAGGATAGCAGGAGGCTTTTGATATGCCATTGTGGTATAGCTATATGAGATTAGATGATGGTGGTCCGATAAAGGGTGAAGCTTTTCGTCATTTTTTGGATATATGCTGGCCGTATACAGACTATATTACATTGTCCGAGGGTATGTTCGAGGATGCTCCGGATGTTGAGTTTCCGTATGTGCTTAAGGACCTACTGGCTCCGTGGTTTTCCGGGCGTATTGTTGCGGACGAGTGGTTTGGATATGGGCCGGGCAGTACAAAGATGCGCATATATCGCTATCAAGCCGCTGACCGTGTGAAGGAACTCCTCCTCTCCTATTATCAGGATATATTTTTGCGCCTGACATGCTCTGGTATTGCGCCGGAGGATTGCCTGTTTGAAAATTTATGTTTGTTTTCAGATGGAAGATTATTCTTCGGCAGTGTTTCACATGAGAGAGAATGCGGCCTTTGTCCATTAAGCAATGAAATGTATCAGGCGGTTGTTGCGGTGGGAGAGTGGGATGTCTGTCCATGGCGTGGGGAGAGTTCGCGATTATCCATGGATGACTATCCATGGGAATAGATACCAGATTGGCATTGCAGCTTACGAAAAATAACATGAATCCCGCAAAAGGAGGCGGCAAACGCCTCCTTTTGCGGGATTGTCCATTCTACGGTTTACTTTGTCCAGTCCTTGCACCGGCCCACGGCCTTGTGCCAGTCCGCCAGCAGGCGGTCCCGGCGCTCCGTGGACATGGCAGGCTGGTAGGTATTGTCGCACTTCCAGAGGGCCTTGATCTCTGAACGGTTTGCCCAAAGGCCAACCGCCAGACCCGCCAGATAGGCCGCACCCAGCGCGGTCGTCTCCCGGATAGCGGGGCGGTAAACGGCGCGACCGATGACGTCCGCCTGAAACTGCATGAGGAAGTGGTCCCGGCTGGCGCCGCCGTCGGCCTTCAGCTGGGTGATGGCCCCGCCGGTGTCCGCCTCCATGGCCCGCACCAGGTCCGCCACCTGATAGGCGATGGACTCCTGGGCGGCGCGGATGATGTGCTCCCGTTTGGTGCCACGGGTGAGGCCCAGGATGGCCCCACGGGCGTACATGTCCCAATAGGGTGCGCCCAGGCCAGTGAAAGCAGGCACCAGGTATACTCCGCCGTTATCGCTGACTTTCTGGGCGTAGTACTCCGCGTCGCAGCTCTCGGTGAAGAACCGCATTTCATCCCGCAGCCACTGGATCACCGCGCCGCCTACGAAGACGCTGCCCTCCAGGGCGTACTGCACCCTTCCGTCCAGGCCGATGGCGATAGTGGTTAAAAGGCCGTTTTGGCTCTCCACGGGCTTCTCTCCAGTGTTCATCAGCAGGAAGCAGCCGGTGCCGTAGGTGTTCTTGGCATCGCCCGGCTCGAAGCAGGTCTGGCCGAAGAGGGCGGCCTGCTGGTCCCCGGCGATGCCGGCGATGGGGACTTTGACCCCCTGGATTTCGGTGTAACCGTAAATCTCGCTGGAGGAGCGGACCTCCGGCAGCATGGAGACGGGGATGTCCAGGGCTTTCAGAAGCGTCTCGTCCCAGCAGAGGCGGCGGATGTCGTAGAGCATGGTGCGGCAGGCGTTGGTCACATCGGTGACGTAGGCCGCGCCGCCGGTGAGCTTCCACAGCAGCCAGGTGTCCACGGTGCCGAAACGGAGCTTGCCCGCCTTCGCCCGATCCCGTGCGCCATCCACGTGGTCCAGAATCCACTTGATCTTGGTGGCGGAGAAGTAGGCGTCGGGGATAAGGCCGGTGGTCCGGCGGATGTGGTCCTCCAGGCCGCCGGCTATCAGGCCGTCCACAATGTCTGCTGTCCGGCGGCACTGCCAGACGATGGCATTACAGATGGGGCGGCCGGTGTCGGCGTCCCAGACGATGGTAGTTTCCCGTTGGTTGGTGATGCCGATGGCGGCGATGTCCGCCACGTCCACACCCGACTGGGCGATGATCTCCATCATCACCGCGTACTGGGAAGACCAGATTTCCATGGCGTCATGTTCCACCCAGCCCTCCTGGGGATAGAACTGGGTAAATTCCTTCTGGCTGACGCCTATGATATTCTGCTCCTGATCGAAAAGAATGGCGCGGGAGCTGGTGGTCCCCTGATCCAGGGAGAGGATGTACTTGCTCATAGTGGAAATACCTCCCGGCGATAATTTATATAATATAACGATTTGTATTTTACATCCGGGCCACGCCGGAGGCTCTGGCCGCCTCGGCCACCGCCTTGGCCACCGCCGGGCCTACCCGCTTGTCAAATGCCTTGGGGATGATATAGTCCGCGCTCAGCTCCCCGTCGGAGATCAGCTCCGCCAGGGCGTTGGCAGCGGCGACCTTCATCTCCTCGTTGATATCGCTGGCCCG
>VSNB01000233.1 GCA_009774055.1 Clostridiales bacterium | reverse complement strand
GTGTAGCATACCATCATCTCCTGCCTCTGTTATACCACCGCTGTCAACTTTTGGCTTTATTTTTGATTGTTGCTATAAGATCGTCCCCGCCTGGTACTACAAAAAGCCGGCGGGCGGCCCCCAGTGGGACTGCACGGTCTATGCGCTGGCGGCCATGACGGGCATCTTCGGGCCGGCAAAGCGGGTGACCGCCTTCTCCGGACAGCGGGTCCCCTCCTACCAGTTCGGCGACCAGACGATCACCTCCGAGGTGGACGACTCCACCATGATTATCCTGGATTTCGGAGACGCCTTCTACGGTGTGCTCTACTCCTCACTGAAGGGCGACTTCGGCAACGGCAACGGGTTCACCCCCATTGTCTTTGGCACCAAGGGGAAGGTCATGGACGGCAAGATCAATGACGAGCCCCTCTATACCAGGGATACCATGATCCAGGCGCTGCGGGGCGCGATGGGCCTGCCCCACCTGAACGACCATCAGGCGACGCTGCCCCAGCCCCATGTCTTTGAGGACATCCTGCAGCTGGCGGACTGGGTGCTCACCGGCACGCCGTCCGTCGTCACTGCGGAGCACGCCAGACATGTGATCGAAATCTTTGAGGCCGGCTACCGCTCTGCCGAGACAGGCCAGGCAGTGGAGCTGACCACCACCTTCGACCCCATCCCGCTGGAGGAGCTGTAAGCAGGAGCCAGGAGGCGGGAATGCTGTCTGCATTTCCGCTTCCTGGTTCTTTATATAAGGAAGGAGCGCTTATGAAGATCATACAAGTCGGGTACGGCTACTGGGGCGAGAGCTGGATGCAGTTCATCGCGGACGACCCGGATACGGAGCTGGCGGCGCTGGTGGTCAGAAACGGCGAGAAACTGCGCCTCGCCAAGGAGAAGTGGAACCTGTCCGATGACCAGTGCTTCACTGATTACGATCAGGCCCTGGCGGTAGAGGCGGACCTGGTGCTGATCGTCCTGCCCCACTGCGAGCACATCCCCTTCGCCCGCAGGGCTGTGCTGGCGGGCAAGGACGTTCTGATCGAAAAACCCCTTTGCGACGACTTCCAGGAGGCCAAGGACTTCTGGCGCTGGATGGCCGGGCGGAAGGAGCGGGTGTTCGTCAGCCAGAACTACCGCTACCGCCAGGAGCTGTGGCAGATGCGCCGGGGCTTCTCCGGAGAGGAGCTGGGGGCTTTGCAGTTCATCCAGCTCACCTACCGGGCCGGGATGACCACGGACACCCGGGAGCATGAGTGGAACATCCAGGGGTGGCGGGGCAGGCAGGTGAACATGCTGTGCTACGAGGTCTGCATCCACCACTTTGACATGCTCCGCTTCCTGGTGGGCGCGGACGTGCGGCGGGTCTACTGCACCGGCTGGACCCCGGCCTGGGGCCTGACCGACGGACCGGAATCCATCTTCGTCAACCTGGAGTTTGAAAACGGCGTCAACGCCCAGATTGCGGCCCACGGCTGCTCCGTGGGCGCCCCCACGGGGTTCTTCGGGAACTGGCAGGTCCAGGGAGCCAAAGGATTGCTCTGCTGGACGGCGGGGGAGGGCCTGGTCCTCCATCCCGCCGCGGACCACCCCGGCACCATCCCGGACGCGGAGAGCTGCGGCCTGCCCGGATTTGACCGTGCAGGCGTGCTGCGGGAGCTCCACCGGGCCATGGCCGGGGAGAGCTCCACCCTGCCGGACCTGGGGGACCACCTGCGCAGTCTGGCGATTTCGGAAGCCGTTCTGCGCTCAACCCGGGAGAGACGGGTCGTGGGCATGGCGGAACTTTTACAGGATTGAGAGGAGGAGCGAGGGATGAAACTTGCGATTATTGGAGCCGGTCTGGTGGCGAAAACTTTCCACATTCCGGCCTTTCTCCGGTGTAAGGACGTACAGATTACCGCCGTGTGCGACGTGTACGAACCGGCGGCAAGCGCGATGGCGGAACCCCTGGGGGCGGCGGTCTACACGGACTTCCAGGAGATGCTCCACTGTGCCGACGTGGATACGGTGACCATCTGCACCCGGACGGACACCCACTGCCAGATGGCGGTGGAGGCCGCCAGGGCGGGGAAGAATATCTTCCTGGAAAAGCCGATGGCGCTGAACGTGGCCCAGGCGGCGCAGATCGTGGAGGCGGTGGAGGAGAACGACGTGATCTTCATGCTGGGAATGCTGAACCGCTTCCGCACGGAGTCGCGGCTACTGACAGAAAGACGCCTTTCCGGACAGATGGGGGAAATTTACCACGCGGATGCCCGTTGGATGCGGCGCAGAGGCGTGCCCGCCAACGCCTGGTTCTCCCAGAAGGCTCTGGCGGGCGGAGGAGCCGGTCTGGATATTGGCGTTCACGCGATTGATACGGCATGGTACCTCATGGGGTGCCCGGAGCCGATCTCCGTCAGCGGCATCACCCACCACCGCCTGGGCCGGGCCACCTGCCGGGGTACCGAGCAGTGGGGCACCGAGGCCCCCTCCAACGCACCCATGGACACCGAGGAAGCGGCAGCGGCACTGATCCGCTTCGAGGGAAAGAAGAGCATGACCGTCACGGTGAGCTGGGTCATCAACGGCGCGGAGGAGGACTTCAACCTGCGTCTGTACGGCACCCGGGAGGGCGCGGGACTCAACCCCTTCGTTATCTACAGCGAGGCCAACGGGTACCGGGCGGATATCCATCCGGTCTTTGACCGGATGGACGCCTGGATGGAGGGATTTGAAAACGAGATCCAGCACTTTGTGGGCTGCGTGGCCACCCACACCCAGCCCATCGCCTCAGCCCGGAGTGGCTATACGGTGCAGCGGATGATCCAGGCCATGTACGACTCCGACGAGCAGGGCCGGGAGATCCTGCTGCGCTGAAGGCCGGACGACGTGATTTCATTGTAGGAGGAGACATATGGAAACAGCACGCCATTGGTGGAAGGAATGTGTGTTCTATCAGATCTATCCCCGCAGCTTCCAGGATTCCAACGGGGACGGCATGGGGGACCTCCGGGGTATCATTGACCGGATCGACTATCTGGTGGAGCTGGGGATCGGCGCGATCTGGCTGGGGCCGGTGTGCAAGTCCCCCAACGACGACATGGGGTACGACATTTCCGACTACCAGGACATCATGGAGCAGTTCGGCACCATGGCGGACTGGGAAGAGCTGCGGGACAAGCTCCACGAGAACGGGATCCGCATCATGGTGGACCTGGTGGTCAACCACACCTCGGACGAGCACCCCTGGTTCATGGCGGCCCGCCGGGCAAAGGATGACCCCAGGCACGACTACTATATCTGGCGTCCGGGCCGGGACGGCAGGGAGCCCAACAACTGGGCCTCCTTCTTCACCCCCTCCGCCTGGGAGTACAACGAGGCCACGGACGAGTACTACCTGCACCTGTTCTCCAAGAAGCAACCTGATCTGAACTGGCACAACCCGGCTGTCCGCCGGGAGGTCTACGATATGATGACCTGGTGGCTGGACAAGGGGGCGGACGGGTTCCGGATGGACGTCATCAACTTGCTGTGCAAGACCCCTGGCCTGCCGGACGCCGCCGGGAAGGAGGACATGAACGGTTACGTGTTCCCCAGTGAGCACATCGCCAACATCGACCCGGTCCACACCTACCTCCAGGAGATGGCCCGGGAGGTCTACGCGGACAAGGATATCTTCACCGTCGGCGAGTGCCTGTTCATGGACACGGAGGAGGGCAGGCGCTACACCGCAGGCGAGAACCGGGAGCTGCACGCCGTGTTCTCCTTCTCCCATATCGACATGGACGGCCAGCTGGAGGGGAAGTGGTACTACCGTCCGTGGAAGCTGCCGGAGCTGAAGGCGCGGCTGACCCGGTGGCAGGACGAGATCGGGAAGGGCTGGCTGGGCCTGTTCTGGTCCAACCAGGATCAGCCCCGGGCGCTGTCCCGGTTCGGCGTCGCCTCCGGGCCCTACCGGATGCGGTGCGCCAAGATGCTGGGATTGGTGTTGCATAACCTGAGGGGAACGCCCTTCGTCTATCAGGGGGAGGAGCTGGGGATGGTCAACGTCCCCTGGCCCTCCACGGACCAGCTGCGGGACGTGGAAAGCCTGAACTTCGCGGCCAACTGCCGGAGGACGGGGGCGGATGAGTCCTTCATGTGGGACGCCCTCCACCGGAAGGCCCGGGACAACGCCCGCACGCCCATGCCCTGGGATGCCTCGGAGAACGGCGGCTTCACCACGGGCACGCCGTGGATCATGCTGAACCCGGACTATCCGGAGGTGAACGTGGCTACCGCCAGGGAGGACCCGGAGTCGGTGTTCCACTTCTACCGCAGGCTGATCGCCATGCGGAAAGAACACCTTATGATGCCTTATGGTAAATTTCAGCTGATTTGGCCGGAGGATCCGGATATCTTTGCTTATACAAAGACGCTGGGGCAGGAACGTTGGTTCATTGCTGCGAATTTTACCGACAAGACCTGTGAGCGTCCGTGGCCGGATAAAGTCGGAGAGCCGGCAGAGCTGATGTTGAGCAACATCTGTGATAGGAACTTGCCTGCATTGGGCCGGTTGTGCCTCCGGCCCTATGAGGGAGTGATTATCCGGTGCGGTAAAAAGGCGTGATTCATAGCGTTTGGCGCAGGCAGAAATAATCGCACATAAGCGTAGCTGTTTGGCGCTTGTAAAATACAAAGCCGGTACATCGAACCTGCCTGAGCGGGGTGAAAATTCTGCCGGGACGGGATTTGATGTATCGGCTTCTTTTGGCTATTGACAGTTGGATGACTGTCTGCACAGTATCGGAGCGGACACTTTAATAGCCAAATGAACTGCCAGGGCCCTCTGTGGATAGTACTCACTTAATCCGCTCCGCGCCCACACCATTGGTTGAGTACGAATAATACTCTTTACACTAGGGCTTGTGTGAAAAATAAATATTGATCTTGTCAATATCAGTTGACACATTCAACTCAAAGATTTGCGGAACTTATGCGGCAGCATCCAGGGCCGCAAA
>VSNB01000232.1 GCA_009774055.1 Clostridiales bacterium | reverse complement strand
GTATAGGGATATGGAACAGCTGGTCCTTGCCCATAACCGTCATGCGGGAATGCTTCGGCAGGGCGATGGCAATGATAATGGGGTCCCAGCCGCTGGCGTGGTTGGCGCACAGCAGCGCGCCGCCCTCCGGCAGGTTCTCCAGCCCCACCACCCGGTGGGGAAACAGCAGCCGGATCAGCGGCGCCGCGATCGTGTAAGCAAAAAGATAAAACCCTGTCATAATCCGGTCCGCTCCCTGATGATCTCGATCAAACGCGCCAGGCTTTCCTGGAAATTGATTTCGGTGGTATCCAGCGTAATGGCATCCGCCGCCGGACGGAGGGGCGCGGCGGCGCGGTTCATATCGTTCTCGTCCCGCTCCCGCGTCTCCCGCAGCAGCTGGTCGAAGTCTCCAGAGACGCCCCGCTGCTGGAGCTCCAGCCACCGGCGGCGGGCCCTGGCCTCGCTGCTGGCGGTTAGGAAGATTTTCACATCTGCCTCCGGCAGGACCACGGTGCCAATATCCCGGCCGTCCATCACGACGCTGCGCCTTTTTGCCATATCCCGCTGCATTTCCAGCAGAAAGGCCCGCACCGCCGGATGGGAAGCAGCGGAGGAGGCCGCCATGGAAACCTCCTGGGAGCGGATCTGGTCTGTCACATCCTCCCCGTTAAGATACATCCTCTGCAGTCCGCTGGGATCGTAGTCCATGGTGATGCCCGCCTCCGGCAGAAGCGCCGCCACGGCGGCGGCGTCCTTCGGCTCCGCCCCCCGACGGAGCACATAGAGGGTCACCGTCCGGTAAATCGCCCCCGTATCCACATAGAGGAGGCCCAGCTCCTTTGCTGCCGCCCGGGCGAGGGTACTCTTTCCGGCCCCGCTGGGGCCGTCGATCGCAACCGAGATTTTCTTTTTATGTTCCATAGCGGTCCTTTCTTCTCTTTGCCGCGCTCTGCGCGGCAAACGGTATTTGATCTGCGGCCCTGCGGGCCGCTCCGCTGTCTTAATCTTAAATTCTCTATTTATCTTATCTTCGCCGCCTTTGGCGGCGAACGGTAAATTCTTCTCGAATCGGTTTCCGGGCTCCCGCGCCCGGACGGCGGCCTACTTTTGCCGCGCGGCAAAAGTAGGCAAAAACGCGCTTAGACCTACGGTCTAAGAACCCCTTGACGGGCAGGCGCGTGCGCGCCTTTGCCCTATACGGGGGTTAAAGGACTGTGCGGCGCTGGTTGGGATAGGCGAAGCCTCCGAATGTCCGATCCTACGGGTATCTAATCTAGTGGCTTGGCAGTCAACCAACTCCGCCTGCCGGCCTGTTAAAGGGGTAGAGTCTGCTAGGGGGACGTTCTAACGGAAGTGCCCCGGGAGCTCCAGCGTGTAAGACGGTAGGGTCTGCCAATGACGTCGTTGGATAGACGCTTCGCCCGATCCATGGGAGCCGCCCGCTTCAGACCGGACAGACTCCAGTGGAAGCGCAAAAACAATTACCCCCGTAATGCAGGAAGGTTCTTAGGAAACGTAGTTTCCTAAGCGATCTTTTGCTTCTTTTCGCTCGCGCGAAAAGAAGGCCCCGCCCCGGCAGGGGCAAAGGTAAAATAAGAAAAGAGCCCCCGCCGCCCCGCAGGGGCGGTACGAAACATCCTTCAACGAAGAAAGAAGAAAAAGCGGTCGCGGCCCGCAGGGCCGCAAATTAAAGGCCGCGCTGCCGCGCGGCGGCGGCGCGGCCTGCCAGCCTCCCCGTGCACCACGCAATCTGCAAATTAAACCCCCCGGTATATGCGTCCACATCCAAAACCTCCCCCGCAAAATACAATCCGGGCAGAATCTTGGACTCCATCGTGGAGGGATTAACCTCCTTCACCGTTACGCCGCCGGAGGTAACAATTGCCTCTGCCACCGGCCGGGGGCCGGTAATCTCCACGGGAAACGCCTTCAACAGCGCCAGCGCCCTCCGTCGCTGTTCCTTCGTAATATCATGTACCTTCTGATGGGGGTCGATTCCAGTCAGGTGGACAAAGGGCTCGATTAGTTTTCGGGGCAAGAGCTCATCCATCGAATTGACAAAATCACTGTTGGCATGCCTGGAAAAATCGGAGAGCAGCCGTTTATCCAGGGCCGCCTCGTCCAGAGCGGGCTTCAGATCGATCTCCAGTCGATAGGCCTTCTTATCAAAATGCCGCATATGGGCCGAGGCTGACAACACCATGGGGCCGCTGACCCCGAAGTGGGTGAAGAGCATTTCTCCGAAGTCGCTGTAGATCTTCTTCCCGCTCTCATAGACCCGCAGAGCCACGTTCTTCAAGCTGAGGCCCTGCAGGGAGGCGCACAAATCCCCGGAGGCGCACAGCGGCACCAGAGAGCCCCTGGGCTCTTGAACAGAGTGGCCGGCTTGCTCTGCCAGGAGATAGCCATCCCCCGTACTGCCGGTCAGCGGGTAGCTGACGCCGCCGGCGGCGACAATCACCCGGCCTGCCTCATACACGCCCTTCTCCCCTTCTACGCCCTGCAGGACGCCGCCGCGGATTATCAGGGTCTTTGCCCTGTCCCGGCAGATGGAGGCATGCAGCTTCTTCAGCCGCCGCTCCAGCGCGCGGCTGACGTCAAAGGCCCGGTCTGAAACCGGAAATACCCGGTTCCCCCGCTCCGTCTTCAGCGGCACGCCCAGCTCCTCAAAGAAAGCCATGACGTCCGCGCTGGTGAACTGGCTGTATGCACTGTAAAGGAATCTGCCGTTACGGGGCACGCTGCGCAGGAACTCCTCCTCATCGCAGTTGTTGGTCAGATTGCACCGGCCCTTGCCGGTGATGTTCAGCTTCTTGCCCAGCCGCTCATTGGGCTCCAGCAGGCGGACGGAAGCCCCTTCCTCCGCCGCGGACACTGCGGCCATCATACCCGCCGGGCCGCCGCCGATGACGATCACATCAGGTTTCATCACTGTACCCAAATACCCCGTATTCATCCCAGATGCCTTCCAGGCGGTTGAAGATCTGGGAAATATCCGCGTCCTTCCGGTGGCCCGCCGCCACGATCAGGGCGTTGAGCAGGCTGAAGGGAGCCACCAGGGAGTCCACAAAGGAGATCATGTCGCTCCTGGCCAGCAGTACGGCGGAGGCCATAGGATACAGCGGCGAGACGTCGCTGTCCGTCACGGCCACCACGTCCGCCCCCCTGTCGTGGGCAAACTGGACTCCCTTCACCGTGGCCTTGGAATACCGGGGAAAGCTGATGCCCACCAGCACGTCCCCGGGGCCGATCCGCAGAATGCTCTCCAGGATGTCTCCGGCGCTGTTGCTGGTGACCAGTGTTACATTCTCAAATATCAGGTGGAAATAGAAATGGAGGTATCCCGCCAGGAAGGAGCTGGAGCGCACGCCAAGGATATAAATATGCCGGGCGGCAATCAGCTTGTCCACCACCCTGTTGAACACCTGCCGGTCGACCTCCTCGATCGCAATCCGGATCTTCTCCATATCCATCTGCAAAACGGAGGCCACCACATCGGAGCTGAACAGCCGGTCGTTGGAGGTCCGGATGCGCTGAATGGAGGTCAGCTTGCCGCGGATCATCTCCTGGAGGGCCTTCTGCATGGCGGGATAGCCGTCGTAGCCCAGCAGGGCCGCGAAGCGCACCACCGTGGACTCGCTGACCCCGGCCAGCTCGCCCAGCCTGCTGGCGGTCATAAAGGCGGCCTTGTCATAATCGGAGAGCATATAGGCGGCAATCCGCTTCTGTCCTTTGGAAAAGCGGGGCATGTTCTCCTGAATCGTATGTAAGATGTCCTTTTTCATCGCTTTCTCCAGATATTCCGTATTTTCCGAACCAACGCGGGGCGCTACCGCAGCAGCGCTTCCCGCTCCTCCGGCGTAAGGCGGCGCCACTGTCCCCGGGGCAGGTCCCCCAGGCGCAGGCTCCCCTCCCGCACCCGGACCAGCCGCTCCACCCGCAGTCCTGCCAGGGCGCACATCCGCCGCACCTGCCGGTTCAGCCCCTGCCGGATGGTAATGGACAGCGTCAGCCGGCTCCCCCGTGCCTCCACAATGGAAACCCGGGCGGGAGAGATAGGCGTACCGTCCTCCAGGGCCGCAAGGGCCGCCAAGCGGTCCCGACAGCCCGCCAGATCGCCGGAGACGGTGACATGGTACTCCTTCTCCATCCCATGGCTGGGATGGGCCAGACGCTGGGCGAAGGCCCCGTCGCTGGTCAGCAGCAGCAGCCCTTCAGAGTCCATGTCCAACCGCCCCACCGGGTACGCCCGCCCGCCGCAGCCGGACACCAGTCCGGCCACCGTGGGCCTTCCCTTCTCATCGGACAGAGTGGTTACCACCCCCCGGGGCTTATGGAGCATAATATAGAGCTTCTCCGACGGCAGGGCCAGAGGCCGGCCGTCCAGGGTGATCCGGTCCGTTTCCGGATCCGCCTGATCCCCCAATGAGGCGGGGCGGCCGTTGACGGACACCCGTCCGCTCCGCAAAAATTCCTCCGCCTGACGGCGGGAACACACGCCGGCGGCGGAGATAATCTTCTGTAACCGATCCATGGCGCTGTTCCTCTCCCTTCCGCCGCGTCTATGAATATGAAACGGTGTTCAACGCCTGTGAACACAGCTTCTAAAACGCCTTGTTCCACCAGGGCGCCGCAGAGGGAATATCCCTCTTCGCCGAGGGCGCGGCGGCCATCAGATCCACCTTGGCCACCTCCTCCCCTTCCAGATAGGCGCATACCTCCCCGATGACCTGCCCCGGTACCACCGGCGCAGGGACGGACAGGGGCACCCGGGCCACCACCGTCAGCTGCTCATCGTCCGTAATGGGGTAGCGCAGGTCCTCCGCTACCGCCAGGGGCACAGTCACCGCCGTCCCCTCCCGCACCAGTGTGGAGGCCAGCACCCGCCCTGCCGGCGCCGCCGTCTCCATGTGGTAGTTGGCGAAGCCATAGTCCAACAGAGTCATGTGGTCGTTCCAGTCGTTGCCGTCGTTGAGGGAGTCGCACACCAGGGTCAGGACGTGCCTGACGGCGG
>VSNB01000231.1 GCA_009774055.1 Clostridiales bacterium | reverse complement strand
ACCCTGGACACGGAGGAGCGGCTGGACAAGCTCCGGCTGTGGAAGGCCAACGACCGCGCCCAGATCTTCGTGTCTGGGAAGCACGCCGCCACCCTCTACGACCGGGAACTGCTTGAGGCAAAGGAGCTGGGACTGCCCATCGAGAAGGGCGCGTCCCTGGACATCCTGGTGGAGAACATGGGCCGGGTCAACTACGGCCCCCTGCTGGAGGACCAGCGCAAGGGCATCGACCAGGGCGTCACCATCAATTGGCACTGGCACACCGGCTGGCTCCAGTACCCGCTGCCCCTGGACCAGATCCACCGTGTGGACTTCTCCAAGCCGCACCAGGAGGGCCTGCCGGGCTTCTACCGCTTCACCTTCCAGGCGGAGGAGCCGGGGGATACGTTCCTGGACTTCTCCGGCTGGGGGAAGGGCTGCGCCTTTGTCAACGGCTTCCATATCGGACGGTTCTGGGAGGCCGGGCCCCAGCGGCGGCTGTATATCCCCGCCCCCCTGCTGCGGCCGGGAGAAAACGAGATCATCCTCTTCGAGACGGAGGGGAAAACGGCGGAGGCCATCACCTTATCGGATCAGCCGTACTTGGGATAAAAACAGGCGGCGGGAACCTTCCCGCCACCCCAGGTTGTCAAAAAAGCCCTCCGCAGGAGTTTGCCGCCCGCAGGCGGCAAATAAAATTAGATCGTTTTTCCCGCGGCGTGTACGTGGGAAAAACACTCTGCGCGGAGCGAGCGTCGAATTGTCTGCCGCAGGCAGACAACCGAGGCGCAGAGCGTAGCGAAGCCTATTCAAAAAAGATGCGAAGCATCTTTTTTGACATGCAAAGGCGGCGGGAACCTTCCCGCCGCCCAAACCATTGAAAAATACGCTGTTCAAGGCCCCTGCCGCTATTTCACAAACATGGAGAACAGCACATAGAGCCAGTGGGCGGAGATTCCCGCGCACAGGCCGCCGATGGTGTGGCTGATGATCGCCTTGCTGATGAGCTCGTTGGACTTGAGGCTGTTCATCATGGACACATGGGTGCTGAGGTAGCCGCTCCAGCACATGCACATGGCGGTGAATACCGCCACATCCCCCGCGTTGGCCAGCTTCGAATTGATCAGCTGGGCCGTCATACTGGTAGCCGCGCCTGCGGCGCCCAGGGCGGTGATGGGCACGCCGATGGCCTCCGGAGAGGAGAAGCCGAAGAGGGGCGTGAGGATAAAGCTGAGCTTGTCCGCCAACAGGGGCAGCAGCCGGACACCCTCATAGGCCGCGCCGGTGTAGCTGCCGTCGGCGCTGGGGCCGTTGGTCAGCATCATGACCAGGGTGCAGATGGTCAGCACGCCGGGGACGATGCTGACGCCCATCTTGACGCCGGAGGAACCGCCCTCCAGCAGCGCGGACATGAACCGGGAACCGACGCCGCCCACTCGGACCGGGCGCACAGGCTTGGCGCTGCGCTCACTTGGCGCGTGGGGCACCATTTCCTCCTCTTTCCCGTACAGCTTCGCGGTGAAGCGCAGCATCAGCCGGGTGCTGACAATACTGCCCACCACGGCCCCCAGCAGGCCCACCGCCACCGACAGACCGTAGGACTCCCCAGAGTTCAGGGAGAGGCTCAGCATGTATGTACATACGATCAGGCCCATGCCGAAGGCCGTACCCAGGTTGGTCAGGGCGGGAAACTGGTATTTCTTGAAAAAGCCCTTGAAGTACTGGTCCTCCGCCAGGGAGAGGATGGCCGGGTTGTCGGACAGGAACGTGGTCACCACGCCCAGGGACGCCGCGCCGGGCAGGTTGTACAGGGGCACCATCAGCGGGTTGAGCAGCCGGTTAGCCAGGGACACCACGCCGAATTCGGAGAACAGGGCCGACACGGCCCCCATCAGCACGCAGATAGCCGTCAGGTACAGCACCGTGTCGATGAGCAGGGAATAGGCCGTGTTCATCATGGTGTTGAGTGCGTTCATCACGCCCATCTGAGACATAAAGACGGCAAAAAAGCCGAGGAAAGCAGCCAGGAAGATAAAATTCTCTGCGCTGATCTCCGGCTTTTCCCGCACGGGGTGCTCAGGTTTTACCTTCTTCTTTAAGATCTTCATGGTCAAATCCTCCCTCAAAATCCATTGATTTATTGAGACACACCTGTCCCTAATTTAATGCGTCCCTAAGAAAATGTAAAGTTAGTCCTTTTAACAGAGGATGTGAGAAAAATTTATGAACCTGCCAGCATATGAGATCATTACCAAAATTGCGGAACTGAAGAGCCTGTCCCGCACGGCGGAGTATTTTTCCTACACTCCCTCCCGGATCAGCCAGATCCTCAAGGCCGCGGAGGAGGAACTGGGCGTTCCCCTCTTCCGCCGGGAAAAGTCCGGACTGATCCCTACTATGGAATGTACAGTCCTTCTGCCCGCCCTGCGGGAGCTGCTCAACAGCGAGAAGTGCTTCCAGGAGCAGCTCAGCCGGCTGAAGAACGTAGAGGCCGGGGTGGTGCGCATCGGGTCCTTTACCAGCCTCTCCTGTCACTGGCTGCCCCAGCGGCTGCGGGACTTCGGGGACCGCTACCCCCAGATCCAGTTTGAGCTGAAGCTAGGCAGTACGCCGCAGATCGCGGACTGGACCCGCAGTGGCGTCGTGGACCTGGGCCTCACCGCCGACCCGGGCGCGCCGGACCTGGACTTCATCCAGCTGATGGAGGACGACTTCGTGGCCGTCCTGCCGGAGGGCCACGCTCTGGCGGGCCGCCGGACCGCCAGCTTCCAGGACCTGGCGGAGGAAAACTTCATCTTCCTTGCGCCGGAGGACAACCAGGCGGTGGAGGAGCTCCTGCGCCGTGAGGGCTTCCAGCCCCGTGTCCGATACCGGGTACGGGATGACTACACGGTAATGGCCCTGGTGGAGTGCCGCCTGGGGATCAGCATCCTGCCCCGGCTGGTCCTTAACCGGAGCCCCTACCATATCGCCGCCCTGGAGCTTACGCCGCCCTGCGTCCGGCGGACAGGGATCATCCTCCCCAAGAACGGCCGCGTCCCCCCGGCTACCCGCCGGCTGGTGGAGTTCTGGCTGAAAACCGGCGGGGAATAGCGCCGCCCGCCAAAGCCGGGACAGCCCTGGCGTGCCACATTTTTCCAGCCCCTATTTTAATTGCTATACGAACAAAAAACCCATTGAAAGATTTGGGAAAATGGTGTATGATGAAACCACCATTCCATTCGCCATTGGAAAGCGAAGAAAGACGAGGAAATGATTATGGGCAAGAGTATCAAGCGAAGCGTTTGGATCCGGGTAGCGGCCGCCTTGATTTCCGTGCTCCTGTTCAGCGGGATGATCACCATCAACATCATCCGCATGGACCGGGCCCAGGAAGCCAATGAGAAGTCCAACTCGCTGCTGGACCGCTGCCACCAGGCGGAAACCGCTCATTACAAATGGGCCAGCAACCTCAGCAACGCGCTGTACGCCAATACCGAGTTCACCGGCAGCACCAAGCCTGACACCTGCGTGCTGGGCCAGTGGATCTACGGCGAGGCCGACACCACCGATTCCGCCATCCTGGCCCTGCGCTCCGAGCTGGAGCCCCTTCACAAGGAGCTCCACGAATCCGCCGTATACGTATTGGATCTGAAGGAAACCAATCCCGCGGAAGCCCGCAGCTATTATCAGGATACCATCCAGAGCAACCTGACGACCCTGGTGGGCAAGTTGGACCAGGTGGTGGCCCTGCTGGGCGACCACAACGAGAAGAGCGTGGCACAGATGGGCAGCATCATCGCCGTTATGCACGGCACCTCCGTCGTGGGCCTATCCTTGGCTTTGATCTGCCTGATCAGCCTGGTCATCTACGTGCTCAACTATGTGGTCAAACCCATTATCCAGATCAACGAGCGCTGCAGTCCCCTCCAGGAGGGCCGGCTGGACCTGGAGCTTGGGATTAGAGCCAAGAATGAAATGGGCACTCTGTCCAACACGCTGGAGCAGTCCATGGCCCGGATCAACGGCTATGTAACGGACATCAACCGCATCATGGCCCGGTTCTCCGACGGGGAATTCGACGTACATACCTCAACCCCCTTTGTCGGCGACTTCCGGTCCATTGAAACCTCTATCGAGAGCTTCACCGAGAACATTTCCCAGGCCTTCTCCAAGATCCGCCAGGCGGAGCAGCAGGTATCCGGCCACGCCGAGTCCCTGTCCAACGGCGCGCAGAACCTTGCCCAGGGCGCTACCGAGCAGGCCAGCGCCGTCCAGGAGCTTCAGGCCACCCTGGAGGACCTGCGGCACACCGCCGAGTCCAACGTGCAGACCGCCGGCGTCGCCCAGCAGAACGCCCGCCTGACCAGCGAGCAGGTCCAGCTGAGCAGCCAGCAGATGGAGCAGATGGTTTCCGCCATGGAGGACATCACCCACGCCTCCCAGCAGATCGACAAGATCATTGCCACTATTGAGAACATCGCCTTCCAGACCAATATCCTGGCGCTGAACGCCGCCGTGGAGGCCGCCCGGGCCGGCGCCGCCGGCAAGGGCTTCGCTGTGGTAGCCGACGAGGTCCGCTCCCTGGCCGCCCAGTCCGACCAGGCCGCCAAGGCTACGAAGGATCTCATCGAGAACTCCGTCCAGGCCACCAAGAAGGGCCGCCACATTGTGGGCGACGTATCCGAGAGCCTGCAGAAGACCCTGGAGCTGGTGGTCCTGTCCACCAACGGCATCAGCGAGATCACCAGCGCCATTGAGGGCGAGGCCACCTCCATCGCCCAGGTGGCGGAGGGCATCGGCCAGATTTCCGCCGTGGTCCAGTCCAACTCCGCCAGCAGCGAGGAGTCCGCCGCCGTCAGCGCGGAGCTGTTCACCCAGGTCCGCATGCTGGAGGCCCAGACCAACCGCTTCCATCTTCGGGGAGAGCGGGGCCGTTCCGGCCCGGCCCTGCCGCAGTAAACGGAAATAAAGGTATAAGTCCCGCCCCGCGCTACAGCTCCGGGCGGGACTTATTTCTCTGCCGTAAAATCGCACGCGTTACCCTTCCGCCCCGCCGCTGGCGGCCACCATCCGG